>NZ_JBFUGW010000077.1:0-25076 GCF_056402735.1 Rhizobacter sp. P3_C12 | reverse complement strand
GGGCGTGTTTTGCGACCGGCGATTCTGTCACCT
The DNA here is from genome assembly GCF_056402735.1 of Rhizobacter sp. P3_C12. Taxonomy (NCBI): domain Bacteria; kingdom Pseudomonadati; phylum Pseudomonadota; class Betaproteobacteria; order Burkholderiales; family Sphaerotilaceae; genus Rhizobacter; species Rhizobacter sp. P3_C12. Next base: position 25,043 of record NZ_JBFUGW010000077.1, on the reverse strand, counting down.
GGGTGACAGATGATGATGACGATGACACGCAGTTACTCGGGCCCAGGGAGAACGCCGTGCGCCGGAGTCCTCGGCGCAGTTTTCTGGTAGGCGCGGCGGCTGCGCTGGGCGCGGTCGCGATCGGCGACTGGAGGCCTTCACGCTGGGCTGATCCGTCTTGACCGGCGGGCGGCAACGCCTAGACTGGGCTTTCGTTGCCGACGCAGCGCATCCATCCAACCAGGAGACCACGATGAGCATCTTCAGCAAGATCAAGGACGCGATCTTCGGCAAGAAGGCCGAGGAGCCCTCGGAAACGGTGGCGCAGGCGCCGACCCAGGCCGCACCCGCGGCCGTACCGGCGCCCGTCGCCTTGAGCGAGGTGGATGTGGAGGCGGTGCTGACCAAGCTGGCGGCGGCCTCGTCGCAGAAGCTCAACTGGCGCACCTCGATCGTCGACCTGATGAAGCTGGTCGGCATGGAATCGAGCCTGACCGAGCGGCGTCAACTGGCGAGCGAGCTGGGCTACTCGGGCGACACCAATGACACGGCGACGATGAACATCTGGCTGCACAAGCAGGTGATGAACAAGCTGGCGGAGAACGGGGGGAAGGTGCCGGCGAGTTTGTTGGGGTAGGCAAGGCGAATCAGGCGTCATCAAGCTTGAGGGCGCCGCGATTGGGGTGCGGTCGCAGAATGGCATGGCATACCTTCGATGCCAGCGGAGCAGGGCCCGGGGCGCGTAAAAAATACGAGACACCGTGACCTGCGAGTCGGGCCGTGGCCATCTTGCGGACTCAATGAAAGGAGTTCGCGCCGCGCAAGAAGAGTGCTTGGAGCGTAGCGACGACGCTCCGACCAGCTGAACACGCACCGGGAGAGACCACATGAAAAGCAAAGCGCAAGCACTGGATTTGGTGCGGGCGGCATTTCTGCAGGCTCAGCAAAAGTACGGGCGTGACACCAAAGTGATGACGCTCGCTGTTCTCAACAACCGACTTCTGCAGATCACCGATCGAAGATTTCAGCCGCGCGACTTTGGTGCAAAAGATCTCAAAGCCTTTGTCACGTTTCTAGAGCCGGAGTTGAGGCTGACAGGTGAGCCGCCGCGAGTATCCGTAGAACTCGTCACGCCACTCGAGCATGAAAATTCACAAGTCGACGCTGTACGCGCCGCAACATCCAAGGTTTCGCGCCCGCCGCCCGCCACCGGCGCTGCATCGCTTCCGCTAGCTGGTCGGATTCGAGAGGATCTCTGGCTTTCCATCGTCGACTACGCAAGTGGTCTGACCTATGTATGGGACGAAGGCCTCAGTCGTGCACGGCCATTTGAGCAAGGCGATCAGGAGAGCCGAATGCCCACACTGACACCTGTCGAACTGGCCGAGTGGCGGTTGACGTTCATCGAAACCCACAAGCGCTCTCTGACTGGCATCGCGCTCGTCAACGCTCAACGTTGGCAGGAGCAAGGCCTTTCGACGAACTACCTTCCCGCAGAGTTGCAGCAAGTTTGGAATCGCGAGTTGTCGCTCCGCGTTCGACTGCGGCTTCAGGAATTTTTCTCCCGCATTCGACAAACACTTGTGCCTGCTGAAGACGCCTCCGGCTCCGGGCTGCCAAAAGAGATCGCCGAAGATGAATTAGCCGCAGCCAGAGATCACGGTGATGCTTTCACTATCGGCGAATTGACTGCCCGTCGACTGCCTGAAGCCCCAGCTTCAGCGATTGATGGCTTGCTCGCGAAAGCGACATGTGCTTGGGCCAGCACGCGAGACACAGTGCTGGACGTTGAGTCGCTGGCCGAGTTGGGGGAACGAATGGAGTCCTTCTCCGGGCCGAACTTGGCTAGTGCGTTCATCAATGCCTTGGGCCGCGTCTACGACCTCACCGAAGAGTTGCCAGACTCCGCACGAGACTTCGCATACCGGCTGAAGGAAGACATTGGTGTTGCCTACGGCGTGGAGAAGCGCTCGCCGCTCGACACCTGCCGTGCCGCGCTGGTTAAGTTAGGCGACTCCATCTCCGAGGGGGTTTCCTCTGTGGGGCGTTTTGTGCGGACAACACCGGCGACTGCAAAAGCTGCGTCTATCGAGGTGCTCAAAGTCGCACATCGACTGCAACCACTTGTCGTTCCAGCAGAGCGCCAGTTTCTGCGTGACCTCGAGATCCTGATTGGCCCAGCGTTCCGCAAGTTCTGCGAAGCCTACGAGCGAGAGGACGATGTCGAAGTGATCCGGCGAGCTCCGGAAATGCTTGAGAACGTGAGGATGCAACGCCCCGGTAGCGGCGATTCTCGGAGGCGGAGTCGCGTGTGGCTGTCGCTGGTGCAGCCAGTACTAGATCATGTCGGCTCGTTGGTGGAAGACGCCACGTCGCGCGGAGAGGTGGCGCTCGCGCCGATGCTGGTGCTGCGGAATCACAGTACCAAGGCCGACTTGCGCGCTGTAGGTAGTGAGCTAAACCTTTCGTTCTCCCTTGTGAATCGCGGTAAGGGACATGCCCACGACGTATCCTTGCGACGACTAAGCCCGCATGATGGCGTCCGACTTGCTGTGGCGGAACCCTCCGGGCCATTCGATGTGCCGCCAAACGGCGAGCAACTTATTCGGCTGAGCTTGTCTCTCGACGCTCCTCGAGAAACCTTGGATGTCCCGATCGAGTGGGTTTGCCAGACCAGCGCAGGCAAGCAGGCATCTGTCCCAGATCGACTAGAGGTCTCTCAGCAAGTTACGGAACCAGACTGGCAAGCGCTATTGGCGAGCCCGCCATATAGCCTGAATCCGATCAGGCGGCCCGACCGACTCTACGGTCGCGAGTCGTCGTTGCGCAAACTGCGATTGGCCGCTATGGCAGGGGCATCGACGTTCGTGTGGGGCCAGAAGAGAATTGGTAAGACCTCGCTTCTTCAAGTCTTGGCCGCTGAACTAGGTGCGAAGCAGGACTTTACGTGCGTCCTTCTTCGAATGGGTGAGTTGGTATCTCTGCATGAAGGGCAGATCGCCCATCTGATCGCGGAACGCTTGATTCAGAAGGCAGGCCCAATAGTCAAAGTTCCGAGTGAGGCGGAGTTTGGCGCAGGTCTTAGCAGGCTCATTCCATTCATAGAGGGGCTCGTCTTGGCCAGCAATGGGCATAAGTTCCTAGTGATCATTGACGAGTTCGATGACCTAGACGTGGCCTTCTATACCGGCGAGCGCGGAAAGCAATTCGTCAAGGCACTCCGCTCGATTTCAGAAGTCGGATTGACCTTCTTCTTCGTGGGTAGTGAACGTATGGAGGCAATATACAGCCGTCACCAGTCTGATCTTAATAAATGGACCAACATCCGCCTAGATCGGATTGATCGCCGGGTAGATTGTCAGTCACTTATAACGGAACCAGTTTCTGGAGTTATAGAGTTCTCTCCGGAGGCAATCGACTTCATCACTGACTTCACGGCAGGCAACCCATTTTATATACACAATTTTTGTTATCAAGTATTTGAACGCTGTCTTCAAGAGCATAGGACGTTCATTGACGATAACGACACGCACGCCGTTCGTGAGCAACTGCTGCGCGCATTAGGCCCGACCAATTTTTCTCACCTTTGGGAAGACAATCCGGTGCTCGATGTGCAGGAGAAGCGGCGCGAGAGTGCCGAGAACTGTGTTGCACTGAGTTGTATTTCTATGCTGGGTGGCCGCTATGAAGCTATTGAGGAAATTGAAGAAATTCAGGAATCGCTCCCCATGGCAGTTGAAGATAGAGCGAGTCGAGCGGATCTGCGCCGCGCATGTGAGAGGCTAACTAGACGTGGTGTGCTAGTCCCGCAGAAGAGCGGGGAGGGTTTCGTCGTTGCTTTGCCGATATTTAGAGAGTGGTTGGGCGAGAACGCTGTCGCCAAGCTAGTGCCGCTTTGGACGGAGCATTTGGTAGCTATTCGACGCGATTTGATCGGATCTGCCGATACCTCGCCGTCGTCGGAACCTATGGATTCGGTAGTTTTTCCAATTTCCGAAGATGAATTATTGGCCGTTGCTCAGCGACTGATGTACTGTGGAAAACAGAAGGATGTTGCAGATATACGACTGTGGCTGAGGCAGTTTGGCGACGATAGCCGTATTGAGTTGGCCTTCCTACTCCTGCGGCGAGTCGCCGAAAGGGGATTCATCAATGAAGGAATGAGAGCACTGGGCTTACAGCGCTTAGAAGAAATGGTAAATGCGAGGCGCTTGACGATCGGTGCCGGCATTTGGCAAATCGTGCGCAACCGTCGCGACAACTTGGCGCTGACGTACCTCGATTCTGATCACAAAAGCGGGGCAAGCACCACGCGGGAGTTGCAGAAGAGTCTTAGACCTGGCAAGTGCAGTTCCGCCGCCGAACTAGATGGATGGATGCGCAGTCACGCCGAGTCGGATGCCATGGTCGTGATTGCGGACGACTTTGCTGGGACCGGGCAGACGCTTGTTGACGGGATGGCGAAATTCAAGGCCCGAGTTGGCGGAACGACTTGGCAGCGCTACGTTGATGAGCACCGTATCTCGGTTTATGTCATGTTTGCATTCCCCGAAGCGCTGGAGGCCGCACGGCAATCATTCCCAGGCATCGACGTCGTGGCCGCAACACTGTTAGGCGACGAACTGAGAGCTTGCGATGAATCCTCTGACATATTCGCGGACGACAGTGAACGCCGCTTTACCAAGGAGGTGCTCCAGCAACTTGGCCGCGAATTGAGTCCCTCAGCGCCTCTCGGCCATGGAGACATGGGTGCACTTGTTGTATTTCACAACACAACACCTAACAACACGCTTCCAATTTTCTGGTGCACCGGTGTGGTCGGCGAGCGCCCATGGCGCGCCCTATTCCCGCGAGCCTAGCCTCAGGGGGGGCCGTCGATTTGCCTGGGGTGCCCCTCAACCATCGCCTCGCCACCATGCACCGCCGGATCGAATGCCATGAGCTTCTGCTCGAGCGACATCTTGGGTTTGCTGATCGCACGCCGCACGAGAAGTCCTTCGTGAACAACCTCGACGGTCACCATCTGACCTCGCGAGAACTGTGCGGCTGCGGCGACGGCGGGCGCGATCCGCACGCCAAGGTCGTCCCCCCAAGCCTGCACTTTCTGCGCGTCCTTCACTGCTGTCATGCGAATTCCTTCGGGTAGGTCAGGCGCAAACAGCATCGCCGGCGGGTTGGCCGTCTTTATACGCGATGGTCAGCCGCGCTCCCCGCGCTTCAAATGCGCCTCCACATCCCGCGCCCGATCCCCGACCTTCGCAACGGCCTTCTTCAGCTCATCCGGCGTCACGCCGTACTTCTTCGACCAGTCGCGCAGTTCATAGTCCTGGTTGACGTTGATGCGCTCGCGGTCCTGGCCGCCGGTTTGTTGCTTGCTGTCGGACATGTTGATCTCCGTTGGTGGGCAAGCAGAAAGCTTATGCATCCCACGACGGAGATGCTGTCGGAGAGAGCCGCTTCCGTTGTAGGAACGGTGAACCGATCTACTTGCGCCACCACGGCACGTCGTAGTTCACCTTCTCCTTCGGCACCACCATGATCTGCGGCCTGACGTAGTAGTCGTAGAAGCGCTTGCGCTCGCCGGCGTCGTAGATCGCGAACGCACCGGCCTTCTCCTGCTCTTCCAGGAAGCGCCGCATCGCACCCACCGGCTCCATCGGGTTGGCCTGCTGGAAGATCACCTCGCCGCCGTAGCGCTGGTAGAGCGCCTTGCTGACCTTCCACTGCAGCACCATGCTGCGCGGCAGCTCGCRCAGCATCGCCTTGTCGGCGTCCGACAGCCCGGGCGGGGGCGGTGGAAGCTTCAGCGCCGACTCGAGCTCGGCCACCTCGGCGTCGGTGGCGGTGAGCCGCTCCTGCTCGGCGAAGCGCTGGATCAGCGGCCGCAGGATCTGGCCGTCCAGGCTGCGTCCGGGTTGCGTCGTCTCGTCGCTGTAGATCGTTCGACCCAGCACCTTGGCCAGCGGTGTGCGGGCCAGCGCCAGCGCGGGCACGAGCGAGGTGGCTGTACCCGCGATCAACAGGCGTCTGCGTTGCATGCGGCCCGCCGAAACCATGCTCATGGTGCGCGGACGAACTTGTCCCGCGCGAACGTGGATCGCTTGCCGTCCTTGCCGACCGATTCGAGGTGGCACGACCATGTGCCGGATGCCGGGTCCCAGGCGAACGTGTTGAAGAACGGGCCAGCGGGATACTCGAACCGGAACTCCACGCTGTTGCCGTCGCGCTGGCCCCGGCCAGCCGCCGAGAAATGGCCGCCGAAGTTGTCCATCCAGTGCGCCACGTACTCCTTTGCCGCGTACGAGTAGCCGATATAGACCTCGGCCTCGTAGCGTGGCGGCGAGGCCACGTCCCGCATCTGCAGGCGCAGAAACTGGTGCTGCAGCACCCAGGTGGCGGAGAGCTGGTTCTTCACCTCGGTGCCGCGGATCTGCCGGGTGACCAGCCAGTCGCCTTCGAGCCTCGCGAACAAGTCGTCTTCGAAACGGGATCCGCGGCCATCGGCCTGACTGTACGCAGGTGGAGCCGCCAGCGTTGCACAGGCGGCCGACAGACAGGGAAGGCTGGGCAGGTAGAGCAGGAGGCTGCGACGTTTCATGCGCCGCATTCTCCAACAGCTTCCGGCTGCCGCAGCCGCCTGCGCTACGCCGGTTGCACCTGCCGCGGCGCCCGCGCCTTCATCACGAACGAGATGAACTGCCACAGGATGAACGCCGCGATCAGCCCGAGCAGCGTCGCGCTGATCGGCCGGCTGGCGAACACGTTGAAGCTGCCGCGGCTCAGCAGCATCGCGCGGCGGAAGTTCTCCTCCAGCATCGGCCCGAGAATGAAGCCGAGCATCAGCGGCGCCGCGTCCATGTCGAGCCGCGCGAACAGGTAGCCGCCCAGCCCGAAGGCGGCCGTCACGAAGATGTCGTCGAGGTTGTTGTTGACGCTGTAGGTGCCGATGCAGCAGAAGAACAGGATCGACGGGAACAGCACGCTGTACGGGATCTTGAACACCGACAGCCAGTAGCGCACCAGCGGCACGTTCAGGATCAGCAGGAAACAGTTGCCCACCCACATGCTGGCGACCAGGCCCCAGAACAGGTCCGGGTGGCCGGCGATCATGTTGGGCCCCGGCTGGATGCCCTTGATCACGAAGGCCGCCATCATCAGCGCCATCACCGCGTTCTCCGGAATGCCGATGCTCATCAGCGGGATGAAGCTGGTGCGCGCCGCCGCCTCGTCGGCCGCCGCCTGTCCGGCCACGCCCTCGATGGCGCCGGAGCCGATCTCGTGGCGGTACTTGCTGACCTTCTTGTCGACCGCGTAGGCGGCGAACTGCGCGATCACCGGCCCGCCGCCCGGCAGGATGCCGAGGAACGAGCCGATGACGCTGCCGCGCAGCGCGCTCGGAATGATCCGCTTGAACTCGGCCCAGGTCGGGATCAGGTGGATGGTGCCGTTGAACGGCGAGCGCTCCTCGCGCGAATCGAGGTTCTTCGTGATCTCGGCGATGCCGAAGCAGCCGAGCGCCACGCTGACGAGGCCGACGCCGTCGGCCAGCATCGGCAGGTCCCAGGTGTAGCGCGGCACGCCGCTGTTCACGTCGGTGCCGATCTGGCCGAGCAGCACGCCGATCAGGCACATCGCCATGCCGTTGAGCAGGCTGCCGGTCGTCACGAAACTCACGCAGACGAAGCCCACCAGCATCAGCGCGCAGTAGTCGGCCGGGCCGAACAGGAACGCCACCTCGCCGAGGCTGGGCGCCAGGAAGGTGAGCACGACGATCGCCACCGTGCCGCCGATGAAGCTCGACACGCCCGCGGTGAACAGCGCGAGGCCGGTCTTGCCCTTCAGCGTCATCTGGTAGCCGTCGATGCAGGCCACGATGCTGCTGGCGTGCGGGATCTTCATCGTGATCGCGCTGACGCTGTCGCCGTACTGGGCCCCGTAGTAGATGCCGGCCAGCATGATCAGCGCGCCGGTGGTGGGGATCGAGTACGTGAGCGGCAGCAGCAGGCTGATGGTGGCGAGCGGCCCGAGGCCCGGCAGCAGGCCGACCAGCGTGCCCACCGTGCAGCCGATGGCGCAGAACAGCAGGTTCTGCCACGTCAGCGCGTGGCTGAAACCGAAGGCGAGGTTGTGGAGCAGGTCCATCGTCCGGTGCCTCAGTACAGGTTGAGGCTCAGGCCGAGCAGTTTCTGGAAGGCCAGCGCCACCAGGAACAGGCCGACCGACACCTTCAGGTTGCGCGCGATCGAGTATTTCGCCGAGCCGGCGAAGGCCGACAGGAACACCAGCGCGACGATGCCGGCCGTCATGTTCAGCAGCCGCGAGACCAGCGCGAACGCGCACAGGCTGGCCAGCAGCAGGCCGATGTTGCTGAGCTTGAACTCGAAGCGCTCCGAGGCGACGAAGCGCGAGCGCACGAGGGTGGCCAGCGCGATCAGCAGCAGCAGGCAGCTCATCATCAGCGGGAACATGCCGGCCCCCGCGCGGCTGAGGTCACCGATGGGGTACTGCAACGCGCCGAGTCCGAAGGCCAGCGAGACGGCGGTCAGGGTGAGTCCCCGCGCAAGGTTTCTGTCGATCATGGTGGCTCCGTGAGAGGTGGCCCACTCTAGGCAGTGGGGCCTCCGCGACCGCCATCGGTTTCTACCTACGACAGGTTGACGACAGGTTCGGCTTCAGGGGCGGTGATGAGGTGCTCGGGACTGTGCGGCAGGCTCACGGTGACCGCGAGGCCGGTGCCGTTGACGCCCGGCTGCAGCGTGGCTTCGCCGCCGTGCAGGCGCGCGATGTCGCGCACGATGGCCAGGCCCAGGCCGGTGCCGAGGCCGCCGGCCAGCGCGCCGCGGCGGAAGCGGCCCCAGATGTGCTCCATCTCCTCGGGCAGCACGCCGCGGCCGTCGTCGATCACTTCCAGCACCGCGCGTCCGGCCACGCTGCGCGTGCGCACGGTGATGTCGACGCCGGCGCCTGCATGCTCGATCGCGTTGTGCACCAGGTTGTCGAGCAACTCGCGCAGCAGCAGCGGATCGCCCTCGACGAAGGCCGGCTCGAGATCGAAGCCCAGGTCCTGCTCCATCGCGAGCGTGGGGCGCAGCCAGTCGTTCGCGTACTCGGCCGCCAGCCGGGMCAGGTCGACGCGCGGGAGCGGCGTGCCGTCACCCAGCGCGGCGCTGTCGGTGCGGGCCAGCGTCAGCAGCTGCTGCACCAGGTGCGAACCGCGCTCGGCGGCGGCGTACAGCCGCAGCAGGGTCGGTTTCAGCGAGGGCGGGCAAGTCTGCGCCAGCACCTGGGCCGATTCCACGCGCAAGGTCGAGAGCGGCGTGCGCAACTGGTGCGCGGCGTCCTCGACGAAGGCGCGCTGGGCCGATGCCGCGGTGCGCAGCCGCCCGAACAGCTCGTTCAGGGCCAGCACGAACGGCGCCACCTCGCGCGGCACGGTGGCCGGCTCGATCGGCTCCAGGCGTTGCAGCGAGCGCGCTCCGATCTCGACCGACGCGCGCTGCAGCGGCCGCAGGCCGCGCCGCACCGCCACCACCGCCAGCAGGCCGAGCGACAGCGCCAGCAGCACCGAGGCGGCCAGCGCGGCCAGGGCGACCGCGCGTTCGGCATCCTGGCGCTTGCCGAGCGATTCGGCGACCAGCACCGTGCAGATCTGCGTCGACGAGCCGCAGCGGGCACCGAAGGCGGCCGCGCGCATCGGCCGGCCGTGCAGCGTGTCGTCGAAGAAGCGCCACTCGCCGGCGCGCAGTGCCGGGGCGTGCGCGAGCAGCGCGGCATCGCCACCGAGCGGCCGGCCCTGGGGGTCGCCGACGACGAAGGCCACGTTGTCGACCAGGTCCGCGCGCAGTGCGCGCAAGGTCTGGTTGCTCAGCGGCAGCGTGGCCTGCCCGTCGCGCATCTCGAGGATGTTGGTCAGCGCGACCGCGGTGTCGGTCAGCGCGCGGTCCAGGCCGTCGAGCGCGGGGCGCACGGCGAGCGCATAGACCAGGGCCGCCGCCAGCGGCACGAGCGCCACCAGCGGCAGGATCAGCCACATCAGCAGCGTGCGCTGCAGGCTGTGGGCGGGAGCGGTGCGGGCCGTCATGGTTCATCTCCGGTGTCGAGCAGGTAGCCCAGCCCGCGCACGGTGCGCAGGCGCACGCCGGCGGGYTCGATCTTCGTGCGCAGGCGCGACACCAGCAGGTCCAGCGCGTTGTCCGAGGTGGCACCGCTCCAGCCCGGCACCAGCGCGACCAGCTGCTCGCGCGGCACGACACGGCCGGCCTTCAGCATCAGGTACTGCAGCACGTCGCACTCGCGGCGCGAGAGCTTCACCGCCTCGTCGCCCAGCCAGGCGCGCAACTCGCGCGGGTCGAAGCGCAGCCGGCCGACCGCCAGCACTTCGGCCAGCCGGTTCTCGTGGCGGCGGGCGAGGGCGCGCAGCCGCGCCACCAGCTCGACCGGCGCGAACGGCTTGACGAGGTAGTCGTCGGCGCCGACCTCGAGCCCGTGCACGCGCTCCGCGACGGTGTCGCGCGCCGTCAGCATCAGCACCGGCAGCTTCGAGCCCTGCGCACGCACGCGGCGCAGCGTCTCGATGCCGTCGATGCCGGGCAGGCCGATGTCGAGGATCAGCGCGTCGTAGTCGTCACGCAGCAGCGAGGCCGGCACCGGCTCGCCGCGCGGGCTGGTGTCGACCCGCCAGCCTTGCGCGCCCAGCACGCCGGCGATCGACACGGCGAGGGGCTGGTCGTCCTCGACCAGCAGGATCAGCATGAGGGCGCGGCTCCTGGCGACATGCGAGGGTCAGCGCTGAATCCAGTTGACGACCTTCAGCCCCGGCACCTGTCGGAAGTGCTTCTCGTTGTTCGTCACCACGACAGCTTGCAGCGCCAGCGCATGCGCCGCGATCATTTCGTCGAACTGGCCGATCGGGCGACCGGTCAGGCGCAGGTGGGCACGCAGGGTTCCGTGGCGGTCTGCCGCAAGCTGGTCCCACGGCTCGCAGCGCACGCACGCCAGGAATTCGTCGACCAGCGCCTCGAGACGGCGGGCCGGGGCCGCCAGGGCAACTCCGAAGCGCAGTTCGGAATACGTGACGGCGGAGATGCAGACATCTGCCGGGTCGAGGGCTGCCAATTTGCTGTCAGCGTCGGAGTGCCTCTTGATCACCGCGCTGCAGATGTTCGTGTCCAGCAGATAGAGCATCCATCACTCCTTCCAGTCGGAGAACGGATCGCGCTCCTGTGGTACAGCGGATCGATCGGCAAGGAAGTCATCCGGAACGACAGACGGGTCCTTGTCACGCAGCTCGAAGAAATCTGACCAGCTCTTGGCAGGTCGGCTGGACAAGACCACATCACCGGTCCGGGGGTCGCGTCGGACGTACACCTCCGGCACATCGAAGCGAAACTCCGCCGGCAGTCGAACGGCCTGGCTGCCGCCGTTCATGAAGATCCTGGCCGTCTTCGCCGCATCGCTTCTCATGAGGGTGCCTCCGAAAATATATACACATGTAGATATTAACGGGACGCACCCTGTCGTGCAAGGCGGTGCACTCCATCGGAATGCACCGCTGGCCTCAACCGCGCCGCGCCTTCTCGATCGCCGCGATGTCGATCTTCTTCATCTTCATCATCGCCTCGAAGGCGCGCCCGGCCGCTGCGCTGTCGGGGTCGGTGATGGCGTCGATGAGGGCGCGCGGCGTGATCTGCCACGACAGGCCCCAGCGGTCCTTGCACCAGCCGCACTCGCTTTCCTGGCCGCCGYTGCCGACGACCGCGTTCCACAGGCGATCGGTCTCGGCCTGGTCGTCGGTCGCGATCTGGAACGAGAACGCCTCGCTGTGCTTGAAGATCGGGCCGCCGTTCAGACCGATGCACGGCACCCCGGCCACGGTGAACTCGACCGTCAGGATATTGCCCTGCTTGCCGTCAGGGTAATCGCCCGGCGCGCGGTGCACCGCACCGAGCTTGCTGTCGGGGAACGTCGCTGCATAGAAGGTGGCGGCGTCGAGCGCCGTGCCGTCGTACCAGAGGCAGATGGTGTTCTTGCTGGCCATGTCGCGTCTCCTGCAGGATTGAACGAGGCCGACAGTATGGCCTCTGGGCGCGCCTGCAGGAATCAGACAGTCACGCGTTCAGCAGCTTGCGGCCGGCGATCACGTCGTCGAGCTCCTTCAACAGCGCTGCCTTCATGCCGGCCGATGGATTCCACGGCGTCGCGGCCGCTTCCTGCCCGGCATCGAGCCAGCGCCAGCCGGCGCGGCCGAAGCGGCTCGCGGCGACCTGCAGCCGCAGGCCGTGCGGGATCCTGCCGGCCTCCTGGGCCGCCCGCAGCCGCGACTGCAAGGCCTCGGCCCAATCGAACAAGGCCGCGATCTCCGCGCGGGCCGGCTCGGGGTCGACGTAGGCGCCACCCCAGGGCAGCTGGATGAAGAGCGCGACTGCGCCGGTGACCAGGTAGCAGTGCACCGCCCAGCTGTTGCTGCCGTGGCCGTCGAAGCCGACCAGCGCGTAGTCGTCGGGGCCGGGCCGGCTCTCGACCTCGGCCAGGAAGTGATCGATGTCGTACGGCGACGAGGCCACCGCCCGCGTGGCGAACCAGCCCTTGGCCTGCGGTTTCAGCGCCGCGGCCAGCGCGGCCGGCATCGGCGGAAACGGCAGGCCATCGGCCTCGAACAGCGCCTGGGCGGACTCGGTTGCATTCATGGGAAAGGTCTCACCAGTTGTGGTTGGCATGGTGGCGCTCGCGTCCGATGTAGCTGTTCTCGGCGGTCAGCTGGGCCTGCACGCCGGGCTGCTCCCAATCACCCGGGTGGATGATGTTGCCTTCGGTGCGCAGCTTCGCGATGTGGTCCTTGACGCCCTCATGGCGCGCGATCGCCGCCTGGATCTCGGGCTCGCTCAGCTTGTTGCCCAGCATCGCACGGATGTCGCGCGACGTGAGCGAGTTGATCGAACGGGCCATCTCGGTGTCGACCACCGGCGGCAGGGCGGTGCCGCGGAAGCCGCGGCGCATGCTGTCGTTGTCCACCCACTGGATGCCGGCCGGGTCCGTCAGGTTCTTGCCGAAGCACTGGTCGTTGTCGATGCCCATGACCTTGGCGGTGCCGTACGGCTCGGGCTCGCGCTTGAAGTCGATGAAGTAGTTGTTGGCATGGCGATCGCCTTGCCCGGTGATGTGGTCGAGCAGCTGCAGCTTGGTGACCTCGGCCGCCACGACCCCGCGTGCCAGCGTGCTCGCCCCGATCTCGGCGGCCGGCTTGCCACGGGCCAGTTCCATCACCAGGCCGAGGTCGGGATCGACGGCGCCGCGCCCGGTGTCGATCACCGCCATCCGGGTGCTCGGGACCACGTCGAAGCCGAGCTTCTTCGCGACGCCGACGGTCGCGATGTTGCGCATCGCGATCTGCGGATCGTCCAGCGGGATGCCGGTCGCCGCGGCGACCCAGCCGTTCTCGTTGGTGCTCAGCGGCTTGAAGACACCGTCGAACGCCGTGCCGTCGGGGTTCTTCAGCTTGACCGCGAAGACGGTGTTGAAGGCGCCCGAGCCCAGCTTCTTCGGCTTCTCGAGCACCTGGGCATTCGTGAACGCCGGCAAGGTGTCGCCGGTGACGCTCAGGTTCAGCTGTTTGTAGAGGCGGCCGATGTGCCTGGCGAGCGTCGGCACGTTGGTGGCCTGGCGCTGCTCCTTGCGGAACAGTTTCTGCTGCCCCTGCGGCACCTTCGTCTGGATCGGATACGCGTCGACCTGCTGCCCCAGCGCCGGGCCGGGGCGCTGCGGGAAGCCCTGCGGCGCGGGCTGCTGCCACTGGGCGGCGGGGCGGTCCCATGGATTGGGGAAGGAGGGCGCCGCGGGCATCTGCAGCGGTTGCTGCTGCAGCTCGGGTGGCTTCGGCGGCAGCGGTGGCGGTGGCGACACCGCCGGCCGCGGGTTGCCCCAGGGCTGTGGCATCGGCATGGCCATCGGCGTGGGGTTGGGCCGCGCGGCTTGCAGGTCCCTCGCGGCGCCGAGGACACCCCGGAACGCCGCCAGCCCGACCCGCCCCGCCATGCCACCGGCCACCCTCAAGGCATTGCGGCGCTTCAATGGCGACTCGGGCGTGGGCAGGGTCGGCGACTGCCGGCCCCCGCCGCTGCGCTCCGGCGACAGCGCCCGCCCGATCGAGCCGGTGTCGAGCCGGCTCAGGATCCGGTCGAGGCTCGGACGCTTGCCGATCGTGCTCATCGCACGGCCTCCCGCGCAGGAAGGGGGCGTCGCTTCGCTGGTTCGTTCACTGTCATCATGGGTCGCCTTTCGGGGCTTCCAGGATGTCGCGGCGAGCGCGGTCCGGCCGACGCGACGGCGAAGCGCCGTCGCTGTTCGCGAAGGTCGGCGATCCGGGGCGTCGTCCGTCAGGGCTTGCGCTGCCGGCCGCCGCGCCGGCAGGCCAGCACCGCGGCGATGCCCAGCCCGGCGGCCGCCAGTCCCAGCGTCCAGATCGACCCTGGCGGCTCCGGCTGCGGCACCGGCGCGAGCGTGCCGCCGGTCTGCGCTTCGAGCCACGCCACGAAGCGCGGATCGCCGAGCAGCATGCCGCCGCCGATCGTGCCGAAGCGGAAGTCCACCGGCATGCCCGCGCTGGCGGAGAGCGTCATCGTGTTGATGCCGAGCAGCCAGCGCCGCCCGCCGATCTCGGCATACGCGGGGCCGCCGGAATCGCCCGCGGCCACGCCGGTCTCGATGGCATTGCCGAGGCTCGATTCCCCCAGCGGTCCGTTGCCCCAGGGGCCGTCGAAGTCGTACAGGAAGAAGAGGCTGCGGCGGCCCGAGCCGTCGATGCTCTTGCGCACCGCATCGAGCACATTGCGGCCGACCCGCTTGATGGCGGCCGAGCGTGCGGGGCCGGGGCCGGTGTCGCCGCTGCCGCTGGCGCCGTAGCCGACCAGTGTCAGCACCTGTTGCGCCGGCGGTGTGTCGCGATGGATCGGCAGGATCTCGACGCCCTCGGGCACCGGGCTCGCGAGCGTGATCAGCGACAGGTCGTCGTACGGGAACGCGGCGCCGGGGAAGGGCGTGACGGCGGTCGCGCCGATCTGCACCGGGGTCGCCTGGTGGTTCAGTTGCACGGTGAGGGTGGCGGGCGCCGCGCTGCCCGTCACGTGCGAGGCCGTCAGCACGAAGCGCGGCGCGATGACCACGCCCGAGAAGATGCCGCTCGGCGTCAGCACCGCGACCGCGGAGGTCCACGGCGACGACGGCGTGTTCGCGTCGATGCGCGCGTCGGGCGAGTCGGGCGCGGTCCCGGCCATCAGCGCGCGGGCCGGTGCGGCGAATGCCAGGCCAGGCGCCGCGGTGAGCAGTTGGCGCCGGACGGGATTCATGGTTCGCAGCGCTGCGCCAGTTCGTCCAGCAGGATACCCAGCGCCCGTCGATCGAGGGCCTGCAGCGCCGCGCTGCGTTGAGAGTCGTCGTGCGGCAGCAGCGAGGCCGCGCCCAGGTCGCTGAGCAGCGCGCGATCGTCGCCATCGACCAGCAGGTTGTGCGCGTAGAGATCGCCGTGGGTTAGGCCGCAGGCATGCAGGTGGTTCAGTGCCTCGGTCGCTGCGCGCGCGATCGACCTGGCCCGGGCGGCGGGCAGGCGCAGATCCGCGCCGTACACGTCGCGGCTGCAGCTGGCCATGCTGGGCGGGCTGGCCAGCGGCTTCCACTGCGGGGCGAGCCGCGGCAGCACCAGGCCTGGCGTCCCGTCAGGATGGCCGGCGAGGGCGCCGAGCACGCCGACGAGCTGCGGGTGGCTGCCGGCCATCAGCGTGGCGGCGATCTCGCAAGCGGGCAGGCCATCGCTGGTCACGCTGCCCTTGAAGAGTTTCACCGCGACGTCCTGCGCCGCACCGGCGGCCGGCTGCCACTGCGCGGCATGGATGTGGCCGGAGGCGCCTTCGCCCAGCAGCGCCTGCACCCGCAGTTCGCGCCACGCGATCGGCGGGACGGTCGCCATGGCCTGCGCCGCCTGCTCGCGCGCCGCRCTGAACGGGTTGCCGGCGTGGGCCAGCCAGGCCAGTTGCGGCAGGGCCAGCAGCTCGTCGGGCAATGCATGCTCCATCCGCTCGAAGGCGTTGGCCGACAGGCGCAGCAATTCGAGCCGCTGCAGGCGGCCCATGCCCGGCGGCAGCCGCGTGAGCCGGTTGCCGGCCAGCATCAGCTTCTGCATGCGGCTGCAGTCGCCCAGCGTGGACGGCAGCGCCGCGATGCGGTTGTCGGTCAGGATCATCCAGCGCAGCGTGGGTGCCACCGCCTGCGCCGGCACGTCGGCGATCTGGTTGGCCTTGAAGCCCATCGTGTCGAGCGCGGGCAGGCGGCCCAGCACCGGCGGCAACGCGGTGAAACGGTTGCTGGAGGCGAACAGCGTGTGAAGCCGCGTCAGGCGCGCCAGCCCGTCGGGCAGCGAGCCCAGCGCGTTGCCTGACACGTCGAGCACCTCGAGCGTGTCGGCCAGCGCCAGCACCTCGGCCGGCAGTTCCACGAGACCGCAGCCTCGCAGGTCGAGTCGGGTGCAGCCTTGCAATTCGCCGGCGCGCAGGCGGGCCAGGGTGCGGGCAGCGGTCAGGTCGGGTGGCAGCGTGGGGTCCATCGGTCAGGTCGCGGGCGGCTCGCATTCTCGGTCATCGTCTTGCCGCGAACATGCCATCGCTTGACATGCAGGTATTTGCCTGCCTATCATGGGCTCACGCACCAACACCGCAACGGATGGACGCAGACAAGGTATTCAAGGCACTGGGCGACCCGACCCGCAGAAAGCTGCTCGACCTGCTGTGCGAGCACAACGGCCAGACGCTGGGCGAGCTGTGCGAGCACCTCGACATGGCGCGGCAGTCGGTCACGCAGCACATCGGGCTGCTGGAGGCGGCCAACCTGGTGAGCACGGTCTGGCGGGGCCGGGAGAAGCTGCATTTCATCAACCCGGTGCCGCTGCACGAGGTCTACGAGMGGTGGGTGCGCAAGTTCGAACGTCAGCGGCTGAGCCTGCTGCACGACCTGAAGAAGGAACTCGAAGGAGAGTGACGATGAGCAAAGAGAAAACCAGTTTCGTCTACGTGACCTACATCCGCTCGACGCCGGAGAAGGTGTTCGAGGCGATCACGAAACCGGAGATCGCGCGGCGCTACTGGGGCCACGAGAACGTGTCCGACTGGCAGCCCGGATCGGACTGGCAGCACATTCGCGCCGACGAGCAGCGCACGCTGCAGCTGGTGGGCAAGGTGGTCGAGGTGGTGCCGCCGACGCGCCTGGTCATCACCTGGGCGAACGCGTCGCAGGCCGCCGATCCGAGCGCCCACAGCCGCGTGAGTTTCGACATCGCACCCTACGACGAGATGGTGCGGCTGACCGTCACGCATGACGAACTCGAGGCCGGCAGCGGCATGGCCAAGGGCATCCAGCAAGGCTGGCCGATCGTGCTGTCGAGCCTGAAGTCGCTGCTCGAGACGGGGCAGGGCATCGATGTCTTCGCCAAGCCCAAGGCGGCGTGAAGCCATGACGACACCCTACACCGGCGGATGCGCGTGCGGCGCGATCCGCTACGCCACACCGCACCAACCCATCTTCCAGAACCACTGCCAGTGCCGTGATTGCCAGCGGCGCAGCGGCACCGGCCACGGCTCCTGGCTGACCTTTGCCGCACAGGCCGAGATGACGATCACCGGCGAGGCGACGCACTGGGAGGTTGCCGGCGACAGCGGCAACGTGAAGGTGCACGCCTTCTGCCCGGTCTGCGGAACGCCGGTGTTCCTGCGCTTCGCCGCGATGCCGGACCTGATCGCGGTGCCGGCGGGCAGCCTGGACGAGCCGGCGCGCTTCGAGCCCCAGGTGCTCACCTACCGCGTGCGGGGGCTGGCGTGGGATGGCGTCGACCCGGCGCTGCAGGCGTTCGAGCGAATGCCGGTTGGAGCGGGGTGAGACGGGGGCATGCCTTGCGAGGGTCGCTACGCCGCGCAGTGAGCGCGGGGCACCAGGGCATGCTTCTTCACCAGCTTGCTCAGGGTGGCGCGTTGCATCTTGCACATGCGCGCCGCTTCGCTGATGTTGCCGTGGCCAATGGCGAGGGCCTCCGTCACGAACTGCCGCTCGACATTCGCCACCGCCGCGCGCTTGGCTTCTTGCAGCGAGGTACAGCCTCGGGCGCCTGCGCCTTGCGACACGGCAACCCGCAGTGCGGGTGAACTGGCCAGAAGTGTTTCGACATCGATGCAGTCGGCCGTGGAGTTCAAATGGGCGCGCACCAAGGTGTGTTCGAGCTCGCGAACGTTGCCGGGCCAGCTGAAGGACCGCAGCAGCGCCAGCGCCTCGTCGCTGATCTCCTTGGGCAGCCCGGTGGTGGCGAGCGCCGCATTGCGCAACAGGTGAGGCACCAGCAGGTCCAGGTCTTCCGACCGGTCGCGCAGCGGCGGCAGGGTCACCCTCAGCACGTCCAGGCGGAAGAACAGGTCGGCCCGGAATTCGCCGCGCCGCGACAGGCCGAACAGGTCGACGTTGCATGCCGCAACGATGCGCACGTCGGCCTGCTGCGACTGGTCTTCGCCGACCGAGCGGAACGATGCGTCCTGCAGGAAGCGCAACAGCACGACCTGGCCATGCAGGGACAGCGCCTCGATCTCGTCGAGGAACAAGGTGCCGCCCTGCGCCTCTCGCACCAGCCCCCGGCGCGTGCGCCCGGCGTCCGTGAAGGCGCCCCGTGCGTGGCCGAACAACTCGCTTTCGACCAGCGAGTCCGGCAGGGCTCCGCAATTGACGGGAATGAAGGCGCGGTCGCGCCGCGGACCCAGGTAGTGGATGGCGCGCGCCACCAGGTCCTTGCCGGTTCCGGTCTCGCCGACGACCAGCACCGGCGCGGCACAGTCGGCGTAGCGGGTCGCGAGATCGATGGCCTCTCGCAAGCCCGGCGATGTGCCGACGAGCATTGATTCGAGCTTCGTGTGCGTGACCAATTTGTGAGCACTCATCGTGGATGCCTCCCCGGCAATTCATCGATCGGCGCTCAGTTTACGAAAGGCATGCGCTGCCCACCTCCCCTAGGTTGACGACTGCGTTCGCCAGATAAGCGCGCCCTCCATCGAAGTCGCCGTGCGGGTCTGGCACAGCCGTGTCGCACCCGACACGCTGCGCGGCGAGCGCGCCGTGCAAGAGCCTGGATGCGAGCGCCGCATCACCAGGAGACCGTGTCGCGCCTGCCTCGGGCAGCGTCGCATGGCCTGCACTTCTTCCAATCGAATCAACGACTTGCAGAACGCCACGTGCTGGCACGTTTTGCGCAATGCCATCGTCGCAATGTCCTACTCACCATCGAATGCCGATGTGGCCGAAATGATCCTGCGCTATGTGACCGCGCATCCCGCTGCGTGCGACTCGCTCGAAGGCATCTGTGAATGGTGGATCGTGCGGCAGCAGCGCGACGACCTGCGGCTCGCGGCCGCCGCGGCGCTGGTGCACCTCGTGGCCAATGGCGACCTCGAGGCCAGCACCGGTGTCGACGGCCACACGCTCTACCGCGGCGTGTCCGCCGCGCGGCACTGAACCCGGACGACGCAGCAGGATGAACACCGCCACCCCCGCCAGGCCGCCGGACTTCCAGACGGAAGGGCTGTGGAGCGCACTCGGTCGTCTCGACCGCATGCTGGAGCGCGCCGCGAACGCCGCCGATGCCGCTGCCGGCAACACCGCGACGGGCCCACAACCCGAACCCTATCGCGGCCTCTACGTGACCTCGGAGGACGTGCAGCGGCTCGTCCGGCGTGGACCCGGCGAACCGCTGCTTGCCGGCGCCGCCGATGCAGGCGCCCCGTCGCCGATGCCCGAGAGCTCGCGCTTCCCGTGGCTGCAGCAGGCCTTCGGCCTCGACACGGTCGACCTCGACATCCTGCTCATCGCGCTCGCGCCCGAAGTGGACCTGCGCTACGAGCGCCTGTTCGCCTACCTGCAGGACGACGTGACGCGGCGCCGCCCCACGGTCGACCTGGTGCTCAACCTGCTGTGTGCCTCGCGCGACGCGAAGATCCTCGCGCGCGGCCGCTTCGGCCCCGATGCGCCACTGCTGCGCCAGCGCCTGGTGCACCTGGCCGCCGACGGTTCCGGTGCGAACCCGCCGCTGCTGTCGCATGCCATCAAGATCGAGGAACCGGTGCTGCGCTTCCTGCTCGGCCAGCCGTGGCTGGATGGGCGCCTGCGCGGCATCGCGCAGTTCACGGCACGGCCCGGTGCCGCGGAGGGCACGCGCGCCGAGGCACTCGGCACGCTGATGGCCAAGGCGATGGTGTCCGGCAGCGGCTCGCATTTCCACCTCGAGGGCGCGGTCGATGCCGGGCAGGAAGCGGCGGCGGGCAGCCTCGCGGCCAGGCTGGGACAGTCGCTCATCGTGGCCGACCTCGCGAAGGCGGCGGATCCCGCGGGCGAGTTCGCGGCCGTGCTGGAGCTGCTGCTGCGCGAGGCGCAGCTGCTGTCGGCGCTCCTGTACCTGAAAGGCTTCGATGCGCTGTCGGCTGCGGAGCGCGACACGCTGGCGCAAGCGATCGAGTCGCTCGCGCCGGCGTCGGGCCGGGCGCTCGTGATGTCGGGCGCGCGGCCGTGCGGCCCGCGCTTTCGCAGCATGGCGACACTGCCCGTGGCCGAACCTGATTTCCACGAACGCCGCACCGCCTGGGCCGCCGAGCTGCGCGAGCAGCGCATCGACCTCGATGCCCGCGGCCTCGACGAACTGGCCGCGCGCTACCGGCTCGACGAGGCGCAGATCGCGTCCGCCGCCGCGCACGCCCGGCTTCAATCGACCCTGGCCCAGGGGTCGCCCGATGCAGCGTTGCTCGCCGAGGCGGCCCGCCTGCAGATGGCGCGCGATCCCGGCACGCTGGCACGCAAGCTGGTGCCGCTGCACGTCTGGCGCGACCTGGTGCTGCCGACGGATTCGCTCGCGCAGCTGAAGGAGATCTGCCGGCAAGCGCGCTTTCGCCACGTCGTCTTCGACGAATGGGGATTCGACCGCAAGCTGTCGCTCGGCAAGGGCCTGAGCGCGCTCTTCAGCGGCCCGCCCGGCACCGGCAAGACCATGGCGGTCGAGGTGATCGCGAACGACCTCGGGCTCGACCTGTTCAAGATCGACCTGTCGCAGGTCGTCAGCAAGTACATCGGCGAAACCGAGAAGAGCATCGACCGGCTGTTCGCGCAGGCGCGGGCGGGCAACGCCATCCTCTTCTTCGACGAGTGCGATGCGCTCTTCGGCAAGCGGACCACGGTGCAGGATGCGCACGACCGCTACGCCAACATCGAGGTCGCCTACCTGCTGCAGAAGCTCGACGAGCACGAGGGCCTGAGCATCCTCGCGACCAACCTGCGGCAGAACCTCGACGTCGCGTTCACGCGGCGACTCGGCTTCATCGTCGACTTCCCGTTCCCCGACGAAGCGAGCCGGCGCCGGCTGTGGGAATCGATCTGGCCGCCGAAGCTGCCGCGCAGCAAGGACCTCGATCTCGCCTTCATGGCCACGCAGTTCAAGGTGCCGGGCGGCGCGGTGAAGAACATCGCCGTGGCCGCGGCCTTCCTGGCGGCGCAGCAGGGCGGCGAGCTGAAGACCGAGCACCTGCTGTGGGCCGCGCGGCGCGAGATCGAGAAGTCGGGGCGGCGCGTCGCGGGCAGCGAGTTCGGCCCCTATGCCGAGCGCGTGGCCGCGCTGGCACCGCAGGCCGAAGGAGACCTTCATGCTGCATGAAGTCACCGAAAGCCTGGAGGCCTTCTTCAAGCAGCCGGGGCTCACGCCGCCGCTGCGCGATGCGGCCATCCGCTTCGACCGGCCGACCGATCCGTATGCGCTCGACCAGACCACGGTCAACCTGTTCCTGTTCGAGGTGCGCGAGAACCTGGAGCTGCGTTCCAACGAAGGCGTGACGCGTCGCGTCGGTGGCCAGTCGCTGGTCGAGCCGCCGGCCTGGCGCGCCAACTGCCTGTACCTCGTCACGGCCTGGCCGGTTGGCGGCACCGACCTGCCCAAGCAGGAGCATCAGCTGCTCGGGCAGGTGCTGCAACTGATCGCCGGCTCGCCGGAGATCCCACCGGCCTTCCTCACGCCCGCCCTGCAGTTGCAGGAGCCGCCGCTGCCCATGCTGATGGTGCAGCCCGATGGCGTGCGCAACCCGGCGGAGTTCTGGGCCGCGATCGGCAACCGCATCAAGGCCTCGCTGCTGCTGTCGGTCACCGTGTCGCTGAAGGTCTTCGACACCGCGACCTACCCGAGCGTCATCACCAGCGAGATCCGCCTCGAGTCGCTACCCGATGGCGCGCCGCTCGATGCACCGTTCTTCCGCATCGGCGGCGTGGTGCTGGACAACGCCTCGCAGCCGGTGGCGAACGCCGGCGTGCGCCTGGTCGAGCGCGGGCGCAGCACGCTCACCGATGGCGAAGGAAAGTTCTCGCTGTCGGCCATCCCGGCCGGCAGCTTCACCTTGCGCGTGACGGCAGGCGCCATCACGCAAGACCGGGCCATCGTCGTCCCGGCACCCGCGGTCGCGGGCTACGACGTCCAGTTGACCTGACCGAGAGAGGGCAAGGATGGCAAACTATTTCGCACCCGGCGTCTACGTCGAAGAGATTCCTCCCGTGGCCCGGCCGATCGCGGGCGTGGGCACCAGCACGGCCGCCTTCATCGGCGAGGCCGACCGGCTGGCCGCCGCCGATGTCGGCAAACCGAAGAAGTTCACCAACTGGAGCGAGTTCGCGGCTTTCATCGTCGGCACCGGTGCCACGCCGGCGACACCGGTCTACACCACGGTCAACCGCACGCTCGCGCTGGCGGTGTTCGGCTTCTTCGCCAACGGCGGCACCACCTGCTACGTGGTCCCGGTCGCCGCCGGCGGCATGGGCAACCTGCAGGCGCCGCTCGACACGCTCAAGCCCATCGACGACATCGCCATCGTCGCCGCGCCCGGCGCGCAGGGCACCGCAGTCAAGGTCCAGCTGATGGACCACTGCTTCGAGATGCAGGACCGTACGGCCGTGCTCGACGGTGAACGCGCGCCGGCCTCCGACAGCACGCCCGACGACATCTACGGCGGCCCGATGCCCGGCGGCGGCTCGAGCACGCCGGACAAGTTCAGCTTCGGCGCGATCTACTTTCCGTGGGTCAAGGTCTTCAACCCGCTGTTCACCGGCAGCGGCCCGGAACTCGAGCTGATCGACCAGCCGCCCAGCGGCCACGTGGCCGGCATCTGGGCCCGCGTGGACGCGACCCGCGGCGTGTTCAAGGCGCCCGCCAACGAAGGCGTGATCGGCATCGTCGACCTCGAGCGGCCGATGGGCAAGGACAAGCAGATCAGCCTCAACCCACCCGGCATCAACGTGATCCGGCCGTTCGGCGGCTCGCCGATGGTGTACGGCGCGCGCACGCTGGGCGGCGACCGCAACGGCGAGTACCGCTACCTCAACGTGCGGCGCTTCATGAACTTCCTGAAGGAGTCGATCGACGAGGGCACGCAGTTCGTGGTCTTCGAGCCCAACACGCCGGCGCTGTGGCAGCGAATCATCCGCTCGGTGGGCGACTTCCTCTACAACCAGTGGCGCGACGGCGCGCTCTTCGGCGTCACGCCGAAGGAAGCCTTCTTCGTCAAGTGCGACCTCGAGACCAACCCGGCCAGCGAGCGCGAGGCCGGGCGCGTCATCACCGAGATCGGCGTGGCTGTCGTCAAGCCGGCCGAATTCGTCATCTTCCGCATCCAGCAGAACACCGGCGCCTGAGGAGTCCAGCCATGGCCAGAAAAGATCCCTATCGCAATTTCCGCTTCCTGGTCGAGATCGACGGCATCGTGCAGGCCGGCTTCTCGGAATGCAGCGGTTTCGGCTCCAACATCGAGGTGGTCGAGTACCGCGAAGGCGGCGAGGCCGCCACGGTGCGCAAGCTGCCCGGCAAGGTCTCGTACCCGGACATCACGCTCAAGTGGGGCGTGACCGATTCGCGCGAGCTCTACGACTGGCACCTGGCCGCCGTGAACGGCACGATCGACCGGCGCAACGGCTCGATCATCCTGCAGGACGATGCGGGCCAGGAGAAGCTGCGCTGGAACTTCTTCAGCGCCTGGCCGAGCAAGTACGACGGGCCGGATTTCAACGGCAAGGGCAACGACGTGTCGCTCGATGCGATGACCGTCAGCTGCGAGCGCGTCGAGCGCGCCTGAGGCGAGGTACCGCATGATGTTCCAGACCGAATACGAGTTCACGCTGCCGCTGGGTTACGTGGATGCCGACGGCGACCTGCACCGCGACGGCGTGATGCGCCTGGCCACCGCGGCCGACGAGATCCTGCCGCTGAAGGATCCGCGCGTGCAGGGCAACGAGGCCTACCTCACCATCATCCTGCTGTCGCGCGTGCTGTCGCGGCTGGGCTCGGTGGCGCAGGTCACGCCCAAGGTGGTCGAGGGGCTCTACGCGGCCGACCTGGCCTACCTGCAGGAGTTCTACAACCGCATCAACCGCAGCGGGCGGGCCACGATCGAGGCGGCCTGCCCGAAGTGCGCGCACGAGTTTGCATTGGAGATGAGCAGCCCGGGGGGATCGTAGGCTACCCCCTGCCCGCGCTGTACAGGGAGGTAGCCTTCATCGCCTATCACTTTCACTGGTCGCACGAGGACGTGCTGCTGCTCGAACACAAGGAGCGCCAGCGCTGGATGGAAGAGATCTCCGCGATCAACGAAAGAGCCAACAGCGAAGCCGTTCAGTGACTGGAGACGACGTGAACCGATGGCAAGCATGGGCAAGGCGCCTGCGCGAGCGGCACGGCCGCATCGACGCATGGCGTGCGCAGGGCGCGATGGTGCTGCTGCGCGGCGTCGGGGCGCCAGCGCCCGGCGTGCGCGCGCAGCTGAACACGATCGTCCACCTGCACACGCGCCTGGCGGTCTCGCCGCGCTTCATGCTGAGCCTGCAGCCCGCGCCGGCGGCACCGATGCTGCTTCGGCAGGCGGCGCCGGCCAGCGCGGTGTACCCCGCGGCCGGGTCGCCATCCGTGGCCGGCATGGCATTGCAGCTGCCGGCTCGACCGGCCGCCTCGCTGTTGCCGCGCACGGCCGCCGCAC
>NZ_JBFUGW010000076.1:0-25140 GCF_056402735.1 Rhizobacter sp. P3_C12 | reverse complement strand
GCGCTGGTCGGCGCCGCCGGCTGGGCCCGGCTGCCGGCCGCGGTGCAACGCCGTTTCGGCTGCGCCCACGGCGACACCACCTACATCGGCCACCTGGAGCTGGGCTGCTCGCGCATCGGCGCGCTGTGTGCGCTGGCGACGCAGCTGTTCGGCGGGCCGCTGACGCGCATCCAGGCGAGCGGCGTGACGACCACGGTGCGCGTCAGCGACGACGGCCGCGGCGGCGTCGTCTGGGAGCGCGGCTTCCACCGCAACGCGATGCTGGGCGCGAGCCATGTGCGCACCGTGCGTTCGACGAAGCAGCTCGACGCCGACGGCCGCCTGTTCGAGCGCACCGACGGCGGCCTGAGCATGGCGCTCGACGTCTTCGAGGAGCGTGGCTCGCTGGTCTTCCAGAGCCGCGGCTTCTCGCTGGTGTGGGGCCGGCTGCGCCTGCCGGTGCCGGCGCTGCTGACACCGGGCACCTGCCGCGTGATGCACACCGACCTGGGCGGCGGCTTCTTCCGCTTCACGCTGTCGATGGTGCACCCGCTGTGGGGCCGCACCTTCCACCAATCCGGCGTGTTCGCCGATCCGCACACTGAACTCTGAGAGAACCCGCGATGAACACCCCCATGACCACCCTCTTCCTCCTGCTGTCCGTCCAGGCCCTGATGGGCGCCTTCGACAACCTGTGGCACCACGAGCTGCAGGCGCGGCTGCCGCAGCGCGCGGCGGCGCGCCACGAGCTCTCGCTGCACGCGGCGCGCGAGGCGATCTACGGCATCGTCTTCATCGGCCTCGGCTGGTTCGAATGGCGCGGTGCGTTCGCCGCGGTGCTGGCCGGGCTGCTGGCCGCCGAGGTGGTGATCACGCTGGCGGATTTCCTGGAAGAAGACCGCACCCGCGCGCTGCCGCCGTTCGAGCGGCTGCTGCACACGCTGCTGACGATCAGCTACGGCGCCTTCATCGCGCTGATTGCTCCGGTGCTGTGGGGCTGGTCGCAGCAGCCGAGCGCCCTCGTGCTGACCCCGCATGGCACGCAGGCCTGGGTGTCGTGGCTGTTCACGCTGTACGGCGTCGGCGTGCTGGCGTGGAGCGTGCGCAATGCGCTGGCAGTGCGGCAGCTCGGCCGTGTGCAGCCCGCACCGGCAGCCACGCCGCAGCCTTCGCACCGCATCGAGCCGGCGGTGCTTGTCACCGGCGCGACCGGCTTCGTCGGCAGCGCGCTGGTGGCCAGCCTGCGGCGCGACGGGCGGCGCGTGATCGCGCTGTCACGCGACCTGCGGCAGGCCCGCGCGGGCTTCGGCCCGGGCGTGTGGGTGGTCGACAGCCTGGAGGCGATCCCGTCGGAGACGCGCATCGACGCGGTCGTCCACCTGGCCGGGGCCCGCGTGCTCGGCCTGCCGTGGACCGCGGCGCGGCGGCGCGAGCTGCTGGCCAGCCGGGTCGACGGCACGACCGCGCTGCTCGGGTTGATGCGGCGGCTGCAGCAGGCGCCGCGCGTGCTGGTGAGCGCATCGGCGGTGGGCTTCTATGGCGCGTCGCCGGAGGGCTCGTTCGAGCCGCTCGACGAGGCGAGCCCGGCGCGCCCGGGGCAGTTCCAGTCCGACCTGTGCGCCGCGATCGAGCACGAGGCGCGGCGTGCCGAGGCACTGGGCGTGCGGGTCGTGCGCATGCGCTTCGGCGTGGTGCYGGGCCGCGGCGATGGCGCGTACCCGATGCTGGCGCTGGCCGCGCGTTGCGGGCTCGGTGCGGTGCTGGGCAGYGGCCGGCAGGCGGCGCCGTGGATCCACCTGGACGATGCGGTCGGGTTGGTCCGCTTCGCGATGGACCGCGATGATCTCGAAGGCCCGCTGAATGGCGTCGCACCCGAGACGCTGCCGCAAGCGGCGTTCGCGACGGCGATGGCCGCCTCGTTCGGCCGCCGCGTGCGGCTGCGCATGCCGGCGGCGCCGCTGCGCGCGCTGGCGGGCGAGATGGCGACCCTGCTGCTCGACGGGCAGAACGCCGTAT
Organism: Rhizobacter sp. P3_C12; assembly: GCF_056402735.1. NCBI lineage: Bacteria > Pseudomonadati > Pseudomonadota > Betaproteobacteria > Burkholderiales > Sphaerotilaceae > Rhizobacter > Rhizobacter sp. P3_C12. The sequence continues at coordinate 23,145 of NZ_JBFUGW010000076.1, read as the reverse complement.
CGCATACGGCGCTGGCGGCGGGGTATCGGTTCAGGTTTGCCGGGGTTCGGGCGGCGCTGGAGGACCTGGCGGGAACTGTCGCGCCACTCAGAGTTGCACACCAGACGCCATCGCCGCAATGAGCATCGCCACTGTCTGGTCCAGGCCGTCACGACGCAATGCTTCGAGCATGGCCTGTGGATCAGGACGCGATTTCAGGTCCATGCGGAACTGGCGAAATGCCGCGATGAAGACGGCCCCGTACGCTGCGAGCAGGGCAGAAAGAAAGTCGTCTGGTCGCCGCACTTCGATGCCCATCGCCTGCAAAGCTCGAACCTTGAAGTCGCGGACATTGCGTGTCACCAAGGCAACGTGCTGCTCTCCGGGATACGCCTTGGAGTGCAGCAGATATTGCGCGCAGGCCGCAACATGCACATCCTTGGCCGAGCGAAGCGCAGGTTGCACCGATGCGAACATGCGTTGAACGTCACGCGTGTCGAGCATCGCCGTTGGAAGTGCTGTGTTCAGCCGATCTTCGAGGGCCCTGGTTTCAACAGCATTCGCCTTCCGGCCGGTCTCGACCAATGCCCGGCTCATCTCCTCCAGGATCATCGAGGTCCAATGCAGCTTGAGCACCCCCTGGTAGTCAAGGTAGACGAGCAGCCCCCGCGTCGTTGCCGCGAACAACGTGTCGGCATCGGCCACAACGGGAATCACGGCGCGCCGAATATCTCGTCGTCAAGATCGCCTGCAAGCTGCTTCAGCGCCGTCCCTTGGCGCACCCGTTCAGCAGCCTGCCAGGCCAGCACCTCGCTCTTCAGCACCCGGCGTTGATTGCCCACGCGTTGATGCAGGTCGATGGCGCCGTCATCGATCAAACGAACCACGAACGGACGCGAAACGCCCAACAACTTTGCCGCTTGCTCGGTGCTCAGTACGGTATCGGCTTGTGTTTGGCCGACGTCGCGCGATTCCGCGCTCGCCGCCAGTGCCACATCCGCGCCCTGCAGCGCATCGAACAGATCGCGCTGAATGGCCATGCGTGTGGCCGGGGTCAATCGAACGTGGCGCCCGATGATCGTCATCAACCGATCTGTCGGAATCGACACGCGCAACACCAACGGTGTTTCAGCGCGTGGCGATCGAGCGGATCGTGACGGAGCGGACTTGCGTTCGGAGGCTGATGACTTGGAATTCACGCGCCGATCGTACTCGAATCACTCGAAATACGCGAAACAACATCCCGCAGACACATCACCGCTACGACTTCTTCTTGGGCACCTTCGCCCCCGCCTTGCGTGCCTCCGACAGCCCGATCGCCACCGCCTGCGCGCGGCTCGTGACCTTCTTGCCGGAGGTGCCGCTCTTCAGCGTGCCTTCGTTGCGCTCGTGCATCGCGCGCTCGACCTTCTCGGATGCCTTCTTGCCGTACTTCGTGGCCATGTCGCTCTCCTTCGGTGAATGGACTTCACCGCATCGCGGCAATCGACATGCCCATCAGGCCAGCGGCGCCAGCAGTGCCTTCAAGTCGGCCTCGCTGAACTTCACCGTGGCCTCGCCGTCCACGCCCAGCACGCCTTCGGCCAGCGCCTCCTTGCGCTGCTGCAGCGCCAGCATGCGCTCCTCGATGCTGCCTTCCACCACCAGCTTGTAGACGAACACCGGCTGGTCCTGGCCGATGCGGTGCGCGCGCGCCGTCGCCTGCTGCTCGACCGCCGGGTTCCACCAGGGGTCGAGGTGGATCACCGTGTCGGCCGCCGTCAGGTTCAGCCCGACGCCGCCGGCCTTCAGGCTCAGCAGCATCAGCGGCAGCTCGCGCTGCTGGAAGCGCCGCACCACGTCGCCGCGGTCGGCGGGCGGCGTCTCGCCGGTCAGCATCAGGTGCGGCAGGTTCAGCGCGGCGAGTTCGTCGGCCACCAGCCCCAGCATCTCGGTGAACTGCGAGAACACCAGGATGCGCCGGCCCTCCTCCAGCAGCTCCGGCAGCGTCGCGCGCAGCCACTCGAGCTTCGCGCGCTCCATCGTCGGGGCCATCGCGGTGCCCTTCAGCAGGTACGGGTCGCAGCACACCTGGCGCAGCTTCAGCAACGCATCGAGGATGCTGATCTGCGCGCCGCCGAAACCGGTGCGCTTCAAGAGCCGCCGCACCAGCTCGTCGGCGGCCACGCGCACGCTCTCGTACAGCGCGCGCTGCTGGCCTTCGAGCTGCACGCGGTGGACCATCTCGGTCAACGGCTGCAGCTCGGTCGCGACCTCGTCCTTGCGCCGGCGCAGGATGAAGGGCCGCACGCGCTGCGCGAGCAGTTGCGCGCGCAGCGTCTCGCCCTGCGTCTCGATCGGCTTGCGCCAGATTCGCTGGAAAGAGCGAGAGTCGCCGAGAAACCCCGGCATCAGGAAATCGAAATGCGCCCACAGCTCGCCGAGGTGGTTCTCGAGCGGCGTGCCCGTCACGCACAGCCGGTGGCGCGACTGCAGCCGGCGCAGCGCGGTGGCCGCGCGGCTGCCGGCGTTCTTCACCATCTGCGCCTCGTCCAGCACCACCAGGTGCCAGGGCTGCTGCGCGAGCGTGGCGATGTCGCGCCACAGCAGCGGATAGGTCGTCAGCACGAGGTCGTGCCCGGCTGTGTCGGCGAATCGCTTCGACCGGTCGGCGCCCTGCAGCGTCAGCACGCGCAGCGCCGGCGCGTTGCGCGCCGCCTCGGCCTGCCAGTTCGCGATCAGCGAGGTCGGCAGCACGACGAGCGCCGGCAGGTCGAGCCGCCCGGCCTGCTGCTCGATCAGCAAATGGGCCAGCACCTGGGCCGTCTTGCCCAGCCCCATGTCGTCGGCCAGGATGCCGGCGAGGTGGTGCTCGCGCAGGTACTGCAGCCAGGCCACGCCGTGCCGCTGGTACGCGCGCAGCTCGAGCCCGAGGCCCGCCGGTGATTCCACCGCCGGTGGCGTGCCGGCCGCGCGCAGCCGCTGCGTCAGCTCGGTGAGGCCGGCATCGCCCTGCAACTGCCAGCGGCCGTGCTCGCCGGCGCGCGCCGCCTGCGTGTCCATCAGGCTCAGCCGCAGCGCCTCGATGCGCTGGGCCTCCCAATTGGACAGCTTCATCGGCCCTTCCTGCCGCTTCGGATCGGTCAGCAGGTCGAGCATCGCGCTGACGATGGCCTTCAGCGGGCCGGCCGGCGATTCGATGCCGCGCCCGCCCTTGCCACGGCGCAGCATGATGATCTTGTCGTCGGGGATGTCGGCTACCTGCCGGGCGTCGAGCCAGCGCGGCTCGCGCTTGAACAGCTCGACCAGCAGCGGCGCCAGGTCGACCGGCTCGCCGTCGACCTCGATCCCGAGGCTCACCATGAACGAGGCTTCGCGCTTCGGCTGCCCRAGCGCGCCGAACGGCACCTGGTGTCGCGACGGCGCATCGACCAGCTCGCGCCCCTGCTCGGCGCCGGTGACCGGGTCGATCAGCAGGCGCCAGCGCTCCACCGGCGCGCTCATGTGCGCGAAGCCCGGCGCCACCACCACCGACCAGCCCAGGCCCTGCAGGCGCGGCACCTGGTCGAGCCAGAAGTCGCCGAACTGCACTTCCTCGGGCAGGGTCCACAGCTGCGGATGGCCTTCGCCGGCGTCGCTGCTGCGCCACTGCAGCGCCTGCATCGGCAGCGGGCGCAGGCCACTGGACCAGAGCGCGTCCATCGCATCGGCCTCGCCGGCCAGGTCGCGCTCGAGCACGACGCGCTCATTCCAGGCGCCGCGCAGCAGCTCGGTCGGCGAGGGGCGCTTGCCGAGCACGCTGGTCGGCGCCGGTGTCTCCCAGTGCAGGCCGGGTGCCGCCTCGTAGGTCCATTCGATGCGTGCGACGCTCAGTTTCTGGCTGCGTGGGCCGAAGCCGTTCATCGCGCGCATGCCGAGCAGGCCGTCGCCGCGGGTCAGGGTCTGCAGGGTGAGGCGGGGGCGCAGCGGGGCGGTGATGGGCGGGTCGGAGGGCAAGGGCATGCGGGGATTGTCAGCGCGACGGTGGCGGCCTGTTCGCAACACCCGGCCACATGACTGCCGTGCCATGCGGAACCATGGACGCCGACAAGGCACTCAGTGCGGTCTTCGTCACGGCGTCAACCCATGAGCATCGGAAACTTTCCCCCCGCCCCCCGCCTCCTCAACCCGACATCCGCGTCTGTCAGCCGTGCGGGCGATCCGGACGCGGTGCTTGAACGCGTCATGCAGCGATTGACCGTTCCGTACGATGACGAGCAACGGCACGATGCCGCTCTGTACTTCATGCGCCTGCCCGAGCCGGACTTCGAGGCCTTGACATGGCTCAGCGAACACCGTCTTGCGGAGGACGGTTCCGGTTTCGAGAGGTATGCGGACAACGTGGGACTTCTCGACCTGTCGGCGCCCAAGGACGATGACCACCGCCTGAAACAAGAAGATCTGCGATGCCTGCGCCATTGGCTCGCGAGCAGCCACGCGCCAGCCAGCACCGAACTCGACCTCTCGGGAATGCCGCTGGACCAGACTGCAGGCGACATTCTCGCCAGCATGGTCCATACGGGACGGCTGTGCGGACTGCATCTCTCCAGCGTCGACTTGCCGAACATCCCCACTCTCTGCGAGGCGATGGAGGGCAACACCTCGGTCACGTCACTGACGCTGAGCGGCAACAGCGGCGCCGGCTCCGGCGACGCGATTGCATCGATGCTGCGGCACAGCGTCGCCCTCACGACCCTGAGCATGGCGGGATGTTCGCTCGAACCGGCCGACGTTCAGAAGATCGCCACGGCGATTCTGTCCGGCGGGACACTGCAGACCCTCGATCTGAGCCGCAACCCATGGGGAACGATCGGTCTGAAGGCGATCAGCGAACTCGTCGAGGCATCCACGACGCTGAGCAGGTTGACGATGGTGCACCAGAACCCCGAGCAAGCCAGCGCTGATGAATTCGGTGCCTTCTGCGAGGCGTTGGCCGCAAACACCACGCTGCGGCACCTGAGTCTTGGAAGCAACTCGTGGTGCACCGATGCGAACGCCAACGCGCTTCACCTGGCCCTGAAGAAGAACAAGACCCTCGAACACGTCGAGCTGTGCGGGGACCGCGCGGTATCACACCCGGCCCAGCAGACAACCGTCCTGGAAGGCCTGGCCGCACACGGCGGACGGCGATCGATGAAGCTGGACTCGTTCAACTTCACGGAACAGGATTGCCAGATCCTGGCCGGGCTGCTGTCCCACGCGGACTGCCTCGTCACCACATTGGCCATGTCCAATCCCCGATGGCCCCGCGACAAGAGCAGCCAGAAGATGGAGATTCCCAGATCGTTGGTCAGTGCGATCCTCACGAACCACAGCCTGACCGAGCTGGAGATCGGTCCGAAGCCGATGAACGCGGCAGATGCCATCGAGGTCGAAAACACGTTGAAGAAGAACCAACGCCTGCACCTTGCCGCCGGGCGGGCAGTCGTCTTCATCGGACAAGCAGGTGGGCATCTGCTGCCGAGAGACCTGGCCGCGCCGCTGAGCGATGCCTTCAGCGCCGTTGCCAGCGGCTGGGCCTTGCGGCAGGTCGTCGACGCGGCGTCAGGGCTGTTCACGTCGCCGGCAAGGACTTGAAACTCGCTCAGCGCGGCTTGTCCAGCTGCCACTGCAGGTGCGCCTGCACCGCCGGCCACTCCGCCCGCGTGATGCTGTAGACGCAGGTGTCGCGCAGCAGCCCGTTGGGCATGCGCTGGTGGCTGCGCAGGATGCCGTCGAGCCTGGCGCCCAGGCGCTCGATCGCGCGGCGGCTCTGCTGGTTGAAGAAGTTGGTGCGGAACTCGACCGCGATGGCCTCCTTCTCGAACGCATGCGACAGCAGCAGCAGCTTGCACTCGGTGTTGAAGCCGCTGCGCTGCACGCTCGCCGCCGTCCACGTGGAGCCGATCTCCGCCCGCTGGTTCACCGCATCGATGTTCATGAAGGTCGTCATGCCGACGACGCGGCCGGCGGCATCGCGGGTCGTGAACGGCAGCATCGAGCCCTTGCGCTGCAGGTCGAGGCGGCGCTCGATCTCGGCGCGCATCGCCCGCGGCGCGGGGATCGCGGTGTACCAGAGGTTCCACAGCTCGCCATCGCTGACGGCGGCGATCAGGTCCTGCTCATGGTCGAGCGAGAGCGGCTCCAGCGAACCGTGCGAGCCTTGCAGTCGGAGGGGGGTGAGCCAGCTCATCGTCATCGTCCTTGCGAGAAGTTCAGGGGTCAGGGTGCTCTACAGTAGCGCCGGTGTGGCACCTTGAAAAGTGCCACGGATCCTGATTTTCATGGTGCCACGATGAACCCACCCGTGCCGCAGGCCCTGCTCGATGCACCGCTCTCGCGCGAGCGCGGCCCGGCGTCGCTGCAACGCCAGCTGCACGACCGGCTGAAGCAGGCGATCCTCGGCGCGCACCTGTCACCGGGCAGCCGCCTGCCGGGCTCGCGTGCGCTGGCCGAGGCGCTGTCGATCTCGCGCAACACCGTCACCGCCGTCTACGACCTGCTCGCGGCCGAGGGCTACCTGCTGCCCGACCGCCAGGGAACGCGGGTGGCGGCGCTCACGCGCCCGGCGCGCAGTACGCCGCGCCAGCCGGTGCAGCGTGCCGCCTCGGCCCCCCCGCCGGTGATGGCCCGGCGGCTGGCGGCGATCCAGTCCGAACCGGCGCGCGCCGATGGCGAGGCGGCGCTGCGGCCCGGCGTGCCCGCGCTGGCCCAGTTCCCGCTGGCCGAATGGCGCCGCGCGCTGGATCGCGCAATCGGCCGCGCCGGCCCGTCGGCGCTCGGCTACGGCGATCCGCTCGGCGAGCCGGCGCTGCGCCACGCGATCGCCCGCCACCTGGGCGTGGCCCGCGGCGTGCGCTGCGAGCCCGCGCAAGTGGTCGTCACCGAGGGCGCGATGGAAGCGCTGGCGCTGTGTGCGCGCCTGCTGACGAACCCCGGCGACACCGCGTGGGTCGAAGACCCCGGCTACCGCGGGGCCCGCACGGCGATGCATGCGGCCGACCTGCAGCTCGTGCCGATGCGTGTCGATGCCGAGGGGCTGTGCGTGCCCACGAGCGACTGGGCCGCGCGGCCGCCCCGGCTCATCTACACGACGCCGTCGCACCAGTACCCGTCGGGCGCGGTGATGAGCGCCGCGCGCCGGCTCGAACTGATCGCCAACGCGCAGCGCCACGGCACCTGGATCATCGAGGACGACTACGACAGCGATTTCCGCCACGCCGGGGACCCGATCGGCGCGATGCAGGGCCTGGTGGCGCAGGCGCCGGTGCTGTACGTGGGCACCTTCAGCAAGACGATGTTCCCGTCGCTGCGGCTCGGCTTCCTGGTGCTGCCCGAAGCACTCGCTGCGCGCCTGCAGGCACCGCTCGGGCAGCTGCTGCGCGGCGGCCACCGCCACGAGCAGCTGGCGCTCGGCGAGTTCATCGAGAGCGGCGCCTTCGGCCGGCACCTCGGCCGCATGCGCCGGCTGTACCGCGAGCGGCAGGTCGCGCTGCGCGATGCGCTGTCGCGCCACCTGCGCGTGCCGCACGAGATCGCCGGCGGCCAGGGCGGCATGCACCTGACCGTGCGCTTGCCGAGCGACTGCCCCGACACCCGCATTGCCGCCGCCGCACTGCGCCAGGGCATGGCACCGGCGGCGCTGTCGAGCTTCGCGCTGCAGCCCGCGGCCGAGGACAACGGGCTCGTGCTCGGGTATGGCAACACCTCGGCAGAGCGCTTCGAGGCGCTGGTCAGGAAGTTGTCGCAGCTGGCGCGCGCGAAGGCATAGCGGTCGGCAGACGCCCGGCTCACGCGAAACGGCCCTGCACATTCAGGATTTGCAAGCGGTCCAGATGGCCACTACCGGTGCGGTGAGGGGATTGCTCTACTGCAGCCCCCATCGCCCTGTCGCGCCGCGACACCCCTCCCGTGCCGACCCACCATTCTTCTTCGCGCTTGTTGCAGCGCGCCACCTTGCTCACGATCATCGCTGCGTTGCTGTGCGCGCAGAACAGCCTGCATGCCGAGATCCAGGTCGCGAGCACCTTCCAGGATCCCGCGTTCATCAGCTGGATCAACGACGCCACCGACCGCCTCTACCAGATCGGGCCGGTGAGCATCGAGCGCTTTGCCTGCTCTCTGGGGAGCCAGCGCGTGCCCTCCCCATTCGGGTACCGCGACTATCCCAACGATACGATCGTCGGCTGCGCGAGCAGTGCCGACGACGCCCTCGCCCAGGTGTTGACCAAGGTGGATGCCCACCTGCGCGGCATCGCTGCCACCACACACAGCGACAAGTTCTACGCACTGCAGTTCTCGACCTTCGTCGTTCGAAAGAACGGCGACGCCATCGCGGTCTACGGCCGCTTCAAGAAGGCTGCGCTCGCGACGGCCCGGAACACACCAGACGATCGCCCGGCCGACGACTGCAGCAGCACCTCGCGCCCGTTGGCCGGCGACCCCATCGTGATCGCGACCGGCCAGAGCTTCCAGGTCGACGCCGACTACCTGGCGCCTCGTTCGAGGGGGCTCGCCTTCCAGCGGTTCTACAGCAGCGCCGGCAGCACGGAAGGTATCCTCGGCCTCGGCTGGCAGCACAGCTTTTCCCGCAGCATCGAGGCCTTGCCTTCGAATGGCGCAGCGACGCAGGCCAACGTCATTCGCGGCAGCGGCAGGGCGCTGCGCTTCGAAGCCTCGGGTGGCAGGTGGTCGCCGGATGCGACGGACGCATCGACGCTGGAGACTCTGCCGGACGGCTGGCGCTATCGATCGGAAGCGAACGAACTCGAAATCTACGATGCGCAAGGCCGGCTGCTGAGCATCACCTCGGCGAGCGGCGACACGACTCGCGTCACGCGCGATTCAGCGGGGCGCGTGGCAACGGTGGACGACGCCTTCGGCCGCAGCCTCGCGCTCGGCTACGACGCCGACGGCCGGCTCTCCTGGCTGCGAGACGTTGCAGGTGCCACGACGCGCTACGCCTACGTCAGAACGAACGGGATCTCGACGCTGAGCCGCGTGGCCGACGCGGCCGGCGCCTCCAAAGCCTACCTGCACGAGCTGAACCAGCTCCCGGGCGCACTCACGGGCTTGCAGGATCAGAACGGTGCACGCCACGCCAGCTGGTCGTTCGACGACAGCGGACGCGCGACGAGTTCAGAACGTGCCGGCGGTGTCGACCGAACCGTGCTGGCGTATGCGGCGGGCTCGACCACCGTGACCGACGCCCTGGGGGCGACTCGCGTGCTGGGCTACCAGACGCTGGGCGGCGTGGCCTTCCTGAACTCGGCCTCGCAGCCTGCCGGCAGCGGGTGTTCCGCCGCCACGCGCCGCTGGCTGCACGACAGCGCCGGCAATCTCATCGAGAAGGATGACTTCAACCAGGCGCGCGTCTGCCTTGCGTACGACGACAGGCGTCGGCAGATCCGGCGCGTCGAGGGACTGAGCACCTCGCACAGCTGCGCAGTCATGCTCGCCGAGGGTGCCGTGCTGCCTGCGACCACCCGCAAATTCAGCCGGCAGTGGCACCCGGACTGGCGGTTCGAGACACGGCGCGCCGAGCCCGGCCGCATCGTGACCCGCATCTACAACGGGCAGCCTGACCCTTTCAATGCGCAGGCACCGGCGGCCTGCGCCCCCGCCGATGCGCTGTTGCCCGACAGAAAGCCGATTGCCGTGCTGTGCAAGGAGGTCGTGCAGTCCACCACGGACGGCGACGGACACCTCGGCTTCGGTGCATCGCTGCAGGCCGAGCCGGATCGCGTCACCCTTTGGACCTACAACGCGTACGGGCAGGTTCTGACCGCGACCGAGCAGGGATCGAACGGCGAAACGACCACCACCTACGTTCACTACGCCGACACCACCGCCGACCACACGCAGGGCGATCTCCAGCGCATCACCACGGCCACTGGCGACGTGACGCAGTTCACCGCCTACAACCGCCATGGGCAGGTGCTGCAGCGCATCGCGCCCGACGGCAGCGTCACGAACAACACCTACGACGCGATGCAACGGCTGCTGAGCACGACGGTGGATGGCGAAGCAGTCAGCTTCGCCTACGACCCGGTCGGCCAGCTGACCCGCATCAGCGATGGCGACGGCGGCTGGGTCGGCTACGCCTACGACGACGCGCATCGCCGGACCGCGGCCTTCGACCACCTCGGCCACCGCATCGGCTTCCAGCTCGACGCCGCAGGCAACGTGACCGGGAAAACGATCAATGCCCCCGACGGCGCGCTGACCCGGCAACTGGCTCGCAGCATCGATCTGCTCGGGCGCGTGCAGCAACAGGTGGAGCGGCCATGATGACGATGCGAATGCTGCTCCCGGTTCTCGCCGCAGCCGCGCTGGTGTGTTTCGATGCCAACGCCCAATCGCTGCCCCCTGCGCCGGTGTCCCCGGCACCGGTCACCCGCTACGAGTACGACGCCCAGGGCCAGCTGACCCTGCAGACGCAGGCCCCCGAGGTGCCCGGGCTCAATCTCGACACCCGCTTCGCCTACGACCGGCTGTACCGGCTGACGGCGCGGACCGACCCGCTGCAGGGCCGCACCGGCTTCACCTACGACGGCCTGAACCGCAACACCCAGGTCACCGACCCGCGTGCGTTGGCCACACGCTACGTGCGCAACGGCTTCGGCGACGTCACGCAGGTGATCAGCCCCGACACCGGCACCACCACGCTCACGTGGGACGCGAACGRCACCCTGCGCGCGCGCACCGACAGTCGCGGTGTTCTCGCCACCTACCGTCATGACCCCGATCACCGGCTGACCGGCCTCGTCTTCAGCCGCCCGGGTGAAGCGGAGCTGAGTCTCGGTTGGTCGTACAGCCAGACCGGCCCCGACTTCGCCTACGGCGGTGGCCGCCTCACCAGCAGCCGCTTCCCCGCCGGCTCGGCGCTGTACCGCTACACCGGCCAGGGCCGGCCTGCTGCCACCGTGCAGCGCATCGAGGCTGTCGGCGGCGCCAACCCCGCGCCCGTCGTGCACACCGTTGCGTACACCTACACCCGCGGCAAGCTGACCGCGCTGACCTATCCGTCGGGCGGCGTGCTGTCCATCGGCTACACGCAAGGCCAGGCCACCTCGCTGAGCTTCGCCACCGATGCGGGCAATGCCGCCGTGCCGCTGCTCGGCGAGATCCGCTGGGAGCCCTTCGGCAGCGCGGTGCGCAGCTGGGCCTGGCAGATGCAGGCCGGCCCGCTGCCTCACGAACGCTGGCGCGACCTGAGCGGGCGCATCGTGCGCCAGCGCCTCGGGCCGATGTTCCGCGACCTCACCTACGACGCGGCCGACCGCGTCGCGGGCTACACGCACTGGCTGCCCGACGGCACGCCGCAGCCGGCGCTGGACCAGCAGTTTGGCTACGACGGCAACGGCCGGCTGACGAGCGTGGGCAGCGCCCACGCGAGCTGGGCGCTGAGCTATGACGCCTCCGGCAACCGCAATGTGCTCAGCCTGAACGGCAGCGCCAGCAGCTACGCCGTTGAACCCGCGAGCAACCGGCTCAATGCGATCAGCAACCCGGCACGCAGCTTCTCGCACGACAGCGCCGGCCACGTGATCGGCGCGGACTACGGCGCGACCTACAACCTCGCCGGCCAGCTCGCCACGCTGACCCGCAACGGCGTCACCACCGCGTACAGCTACGACACCGGTGGGCAGCGCATCCGCAAGAGCGACGGCAGTGCCGCCGGCACGCTGATCTTCGTGCACGACCACCAGGGCCAACTGCTGGGCGAGTACGACGCGTCAGGCGCCGCGGTGCGCGAATACGTCTGGCTCGGCCACATCCCGGTGGCGATCGTGATGCCCGCAGCGAATGCCGGCGAGGCACCGCGAATCCACTTCATCCACGCCGATCACCTGGACACGCCGCGGCTCGTCGTCGACCTGCAGGGCGCCACGCGCTGGCGCTGGCTGGCGGAGCCCTTCGGCAGCACCGCGCCCGAGATCGACCCGAGCGGCCTCGGCCCGCTCGCCTTCCCGCTGCGCTTCCCCGGCCAGTACGCCGATGCCGAATCGGGGCTGTTCTACAACGGCCAGCGCTACTACGACCCGCAGACCGGGCGCTACCACCAGTCCGACCCGATCGGGCTGGTCGGCGGCATCAACACCTACAGCTATGTCGACAGCCAGCCCACCGGGTACGTCGACCCGAGCGGGCTGCAGTACGCCCCGATGCCGGGCCTGCCGATCCCGCTGCCGCCGGCGGCCGTGCCGGGCACCGCCGAGAACAAGGTGCTCGCCGAGGCGACGATTCGCGCGATCCAGGCGGCCAGCGAGGCGGTCAGCAATGTCTACGGGCGCTGTGCGCAGGCGCTCGGGCGGGCCTGGGATCGGATGTTCAATGAGAATGGGGCAGACAACGTGCCTCCTCTTCCGGACGTTCTTGTTGGGGATCAGGGGGACCCAAGGGCCGGGCCCAACAAGGGTGGAACGAAGCACACGAGCGGGCCACTAAAACCTGAGTACGGCGGGACGGGTGACTTTGATGCCGATCTCCAGAAGTTGACCGGCGGTGCGCGTCCGTGGCAACCGGGCGACAAGGCTCCGCCGGGGAGTCTGATAGGTGCGAACGGGATTTTTGGCCGGCCAAAGAACAGCAGTGGTGGACAAAGCATTGACATACCAGCGAACGGGAGCAGACCCCATGAAACCCTTCACTACCCCTGAGTTGATGCCGAACGGAAAGAGGGCCTTCAGGTATCAGTGCGAAGGAGTTGATTGCGGAGCACTCGGGCGCTTGCTGGAAGGCCGCAAATTGGTCGCCTATGTCTTGCCCGAAGGGCATACGCTGYAGGTGGCTTGGGAGCTTTCGTTCGTCTTCGAGTCAGGATTCGTGCTTGAGTTTTCCTCTGCTTGCACGGAGGTAGCTGAGTGGCAAGAGGTCGGCAGCCTCAACATCCGCTTGACGCACCTTTCGACGCCAGCTGGAACTACGACCGTGGTCACCCATAGAAGTGAACTCCAGCCGATCGACGTGGTCTGGGCCGAAAAACTGATCTACGAAGACCAGGATGTAATGGTCGAGTGCGGTCTCGTGCTTCGCGGAGGAGAGGGGCAAGAAGTCGTGGTTGCCGCCGGAATTCCTCCCGGGTCAGTTTCCGTTCGCGCTCCGTTCTCGCCCGCGCTGTTCGAGCCTCAGTTTCCGCTCCCTGCCTGTCGCCGGGAACCCTGCGACAAGCGAAGAAGTGACCTTGCCCCCGGGTACCACACTCCATAGCTGAGGGCATCCCGCCAACTACCTCAAGAGATGGACACCTCCCACGACCGAGCGCCTCGTCAAGTGAATGGAGATCGTTGATGACCCGGCTTGAACGAAATCGTCTTCACACCACGTCCCGGGACTTCTTCGACATGCATGGCCGCACGCTCATGAAGCTGAACGTCGATGCGGCCATTGAAGTGTGCTTGCGGGCTGCCGCGCATGGGCTTGTCGTCGCCCGAGTCGAAGGCGGGATATGGCACCGAGGAACGGCAGATTCATACCGCGTTCGTGGTCACGGCGCCACCCATCTCGGGAAGGCCTCACAAGTCATCTGCTGGTCGGGCAGACTCTCATGATTGAACTCGACCCGGACCCTGTAGTTTGGTCGATCAGGTCCTCCGATGGAAGAGCCTGCATGGCCTGTCGTTCAGCAAGTTCCTGGCAAACCGAAGGACAGTTGACTGGGTCCCTGACCCTCGAGCGGCAGATGTGGCAACGGGATCGTCCCTTGAGGGACGCCGCCCTGATTCGAGACTTCCGGATCGAGTTGCCGCAGGTCGTCCTTCGGATCGACTCGTTGCGACGCCTGCGCCAGCGCCTTGCTGAATGGCAGGTGAACCCTGCTGAGTTCACATGCAAGCTGTGCGACTCGAATGCCGGAGATCAGCAGCTCTCGATGTCCATCGGTCGCGACGAGCGGCTCATCGCGGACATCTTCAAGCCAGCATTCATCATGACCTACGATTGCGGCCCGTCCATGAACGGCCGTTGGGCATTCTTGGTGGATCAATCGTGCATCCGACTTTGCGCGGAAAGCCTGGGCAGATTTCTTCGGGCCACAAGCAAACCATGGATCCAAGGCCGGCGGAGCCTTCCATACGGGTGATGACTACACCGGCGTGCGCAACCGCAACTCCGGTGCCGGCAGCGGGTGATACGGCTGCGGCGCATCGTTCTCTCGGAACTTCGCCTCCAGCGCCTCGACGCCTTCGAGCAGCGCCTGCAACTGAGCCGCCTCGTCGGGCTTCAGCGGCCGGGTCTCGTCCTTGCAGCCGGGTTTGCCATCCGGCCCCAGCAGGCACTCGCAGCGGCACGTCTGCTCGTCCGGCTGCTCCGGCTCGTGCTTGCGGCAGCGCAGCGGCCGCACGCACCGAGCCGCCTCGATCGCCTCCTGCAGGGGCACCGTGTGCGCCTGGCTCGCCGCCGCCGAGGCCGCGCCCTTCAGCCAGCCGCGCAAGCCCACCAGCAGCGCCTGCAGCCGCACCCAGCGCTGCTCCTGCCACGCCGGTGTCGCCCGCTCGCCCGGCGCGTCCGCATAGCGCTCGACRAACAACTTTCCGCTCGCGGTGCCGTAGCGCCGCGCCATCCGCAGGATGCGCTTGCGCGGCATGCCGATGTGCAGCTCGCCCTCGCCCGGCCGCAACGCCAGCCGCGCGACCCGGTTGCGCGCGGTGGCCAGGCGCATCGCGCTGCGGTCCTGCCAGTCCTTCGCGGTGAGTCCGGCCGCCAGCAGGAAGCCCGCGAGGAAACCCAGCGGCTTGTGCACCCGCTCGGGCGCCTGCAGCCGCGTGCCGTCGTCGGTCGGGTCGAAACGCTGCCAGCTGTCGCGGCTGCCCTGCAGGTGCGTCTTCGGCAACCAGACGAATTGGTTGCGTCGGAATGGGTTGCGCTGGCCCAGCCACAGCCCGAAGGTCGGCCAGCGCGGCACCGCCGCATCGAACAGGTGGATCGGGAAGTTCGAGCACAGCCCGCCGTCGGAGAACCAGCAGCGCTTGAGCACCCTCTCTTCGCGCGGCATCTCGTGGTCGACCGCCCACAGCGGCACCGCCGAGAACAGCAGCGGAAAGCTCAGGCTCAGGCGCGCCGCGACGAGGATCGGCAGGTCGCCGCGCGGCAGTTC
This sequence comes from Rhizobacter sp. P3_C12, assembly GCF_056402735.1. Classification (NCBI taxonomy): domain Bacteria; kingdom Pseudomonadati; phylum Pseudomonadota; class Betaproteobacteria; order Burkholderiales; family Sphaerotilaceae; genus Rhizobacter; species Rhizobacter sp. P3_C12. The sequence continues at coordinate 8,072 of NZ_JBFUGW010000076.1, read as the reverse complement.
AAACAGGCCCTCGCTCTTCGCGCCCTCGCCGGCCGGTGGATCGAAGTCGCTCGTCGGTGCATACGGTCGCGCCGCTTTCCTCATCGCCGCGACCACCCGTTCCGGGAAGAACCGCTCCATGTCCTCGCGCCGGAAGTACACGCGGTCGGTCTCGTCCTGCAGCGGCAGCCGGTACGGCCGTCCGTGCGTCACGTTCGTCGTGATCAGTTCCAGGTTGATCGAGCGCAGCCGGCGATCGTCGCCATCGCACACCGCCACGCGCGGCGAGCCCGGCGAGGCCGGAGCCGACCACAGATCGCGGAAGGTCAGCGGTGCATCCTCGCGGCCGAGGCCGGCAGCGAGCTGGATGCCCTTGTCCAGCCATTCGACGAGACCGGGGTCGGTCTTCGGGTCGCGGCCCGGCTGCGTCTTGCCGCGGCACAGGCCGAGGTCGTTCTTCACCAGGCCCTTGATCAGATCGGGCCGCAGCCCGTACCAGACGACGGCCAGCAAGACGCAGACCGGTACCGCGAGCAGCAACGCGAGCAGGTTGCCCCGGCCGATCAACAGGCCGAGGGCGACTCCCCACAAGGCCGGCACGCGGTAGCTGGACAGAATCGGCCACAGCAGCCGCACCCAGCGCGGCACGCGGCTGCGGCGCGTCTCGCCGTAGATGTCGACCGCGCCGACGAACAGGTCGAACAACCGCTGCCCCTCAGCCGCCGGCTGGAACAACGACAGCATCTTCGTGCGCAGCCCGCGCGGCCCCGGCTTCGCGAGGTCGCCCGGCGCGCGTCGCAGCACCTCGAAGCCGTCGTCGTAGCCGTTGCGCCGGCCGTACTCCGCCGCCGCCGCGAGCGCCGCCGYCATCGCGCCCACCGAGGTGCCGCCGATGCTCTTGAAGCGGAACGCGCGCGCGATCTCGAGGATCGCCCACGGGTAGACGACGCCGCTCGCGACACCGCCCGTCAGCACCAGGTCGCAGAAGCGGTCGGCGGGCGGACGCTCGGTCAGCGGCTCGGGCACTTCGACGAAGTCTTCGCCGGTGTCGAGCAGCGGCGCGGTCATTCGAAGGCTTCCCGGTCCACCGCGTCGACCCACAGGTGGCCATGGTCCTCGGTCGCCAGTTGCTCCAGGCCGTCGCGCGTCGGGTACAGCAGGTAGGCCGTGCCGCACGTGCGCACGAACGGTTTCAGGCCGTCGAACGCCTTCACCCCTTCCGGATCGCCGGGCAGCACGAGCTTCGCGTCGGGCTGTTCATGGTGGGAGGCCAGCGGATCCTTCGCGCGGCCTGCGTCGCGGCTGCCCATCGGCACCCGGTCGGCCCACTCGCCCAGCAGGTGCTCGAACTGGTTCTCGATGCTGCTGCAGAAGAACAGGCCGAGCAGGCCGCGCCCGGTCTCGGCCGTCTTGTCCTTTTCCCAGGTCGGCCCGTACGGCGCGCCGCGCCGCAGCAGCGGGCGGCGACGCAGGTGGTGCGCGATCTCGCCACCGCGCGGGTTCATGCGCCGGATGTGCGCGCCGAACGGGCAGCCCTGGCCGTCCGGATCGCCTTCGTAGTTGAAATCGTCCTCGGGCTCGCCGGCAGCCTTCGCCTGCGTCTGCGGATCGATGCGCCGCCCGTCCGGAAAGCGGCCGCACAGCTTGGCCTGCACCAGGTCGATGGCGGCCGGCTCGCCGAGCGCCCCACCGCTGCCCTCGACCAGCTGCTGCGCCCGCTCCTTCACATAGCCGCGGAACGCCGGCTCGTTCTGCTCCATCTGCCGCAGCACACCGAAGCTCGCCTCGCAGAAGAACGAGCGCACGGCCTGCGGCTGCGTGGCGAGCGCCCACGGGTTCGCACCGCCGTCGTCCGGGTGGCCGAGCAGGAACTCGCCGGGGTGGTGCATCGAGACCTCCTCCAGCTTCTTCTGTTCCGGCGGCGGGTTGTCCGGATCGAGCGACCAGCCATGGATGCCGACCTTCGACAGGCCGTCGCGGTAGCCGAAGTGCACCCAGCGCTCGCCGGATGCGCCCTGCGAGAAGTTCTCGCCGCGCAGCCGGGCGCCGTGGACCTGCACCTCGAACCCCCGGGCCAGTGCGAACACCCGCGTGAGCAGCCAGACGACCGAGGCATCGTCCTCATGGTGCAGGCTGATCACGGCATGCAGCGCCTCCAGCTGGAAGGCCGGGTCCCAGCGGTCCGGCGCGCTCGATCCGGTGTCGCCCAGCCGCGTGGCGGCCTGCACCGGCGCCCCGAGGTGGAACGACGGTGCGAGCTTCTGCAGCACCAGCAGCACGCGCAGCGGCAGTTTCAACGCCTCCAGCCCGCGGTAGGTGAAGCCGATGCTCAGCTGCGAACCCGGCCAGTCGCGCTCGGCCGGCTGGTACGTCACCTCCTTGCCCAGCGCGGCGAGGAACCGGCGCGCCTGCGAGCCCGTCCCGTTGAACCTGAGCAGCAGGTGCTGCACCATCCGCTGCTTCGGCGCGCGCAGCACGATGCGTTGCACATGATCGAATTGCGGCCCGAACTGCGTGCGCGCCGTGGCCGGCATGAGCGGCTGCGCCTTCATGGCTTGAGCCCCAGCACGCGCCGGATCTGCGCCGTCTCGGCGGCCGGATAGGCGCTGAAGAAGTAGCCCTCCGCCACCGGCCGGTCGTTGCGCCGGATCAGGTCGATGAAGGCGCCGGGGTACTTGTTGACCGGCATCGGCGGCGCGTCCTCGACGTGCTCGAAGATCTTGTCGAACAGCTCGCCCACTGCCAGCGCGAAGTGCTCGATGTACGACTCGAACAGGCCGTCGTACACCGTGTGCAGCACCAGCCGGTTGTCGTTCTCGATGAACTCGAACCATGCGAAATGGATGTGCCGCGACTCGAGCAGCGCCGTCTCGATGCGCGGCGCGCCAGCACGGATCACGGCCTTCAGCGCCTCGGCATGCACGGCGATCGGCGTCTTCACGCGCATCGACACGTTCAGCGCATGCTGGCGATCGCGCCGGCAGGTCAGCGGGTAGCGCTTGCACGTGAAGCCCCAGCGTCGCTCGAGGCCGGCCACCGTGCCGTCCTCCGGGTCGAGCGCCTCGGCCAGGCCGCGCAGTTGCAGCACGCGGCGCACGATCTCGGTGATCAGCGGCCGGGCCAGCATGTTGCCGATGCAGGCATGCAGGCCGTGCGGCGGCGAACCGCTGTCCAGCCCGAAGATCAGCGGGTCGGCTTCGGCGGGGGGTGGGTTCGCGAACGCCGTGCCCTTGGCACGCAATGCCGCGACGATCGACAGCAGGCACTCGTCGCCCGGCTCCAGCTTCGCGCCGCCCGCCAGCGGAAGCTCCGCGATCACCCGGCGCGGCAGGTAGGCCGCTGGCGGGTGCAGCCGCAGCGCCTCGGCGATCCACGGCCACAGGTCCCGGTGCGGCTTCGTCGAGTCACGCAGCCGCTCGACCAGCCCGTTCCTGAAGAACTCGTGCAGCGCCGAGCACACCGCCGCCTGCACGTTGCCGACCACCCCGGACATCACCCCGACCACGACCACGCCCAGTTCCTCGCCGCTCAGGTCGCCGGCATGGCCGGCGAGGCGGCGCATCGCAGGGACGAACCCGTGCGCCACGTCTATCCGCAGGTCCACGCCGGTCGGCAGGTTGTTCGGGTCGCGCTGGTACTCGTCGATCAGCTCGCAGGCGCGCGCGAACAACGCGGCCATCGGCTCGCGTGCGCCGGCCAGCGGCGCGGGATCGCTGACGAAATGCCGACCCAGGATCTGGTGCGTCAGCGCCATGTACGCGCCGCGCAGCGCCTTCTCGAGCAGCGGGTAGTCGCTGGTCGCGAAGCCGAACAGCCGGCTGCAGAAGCGCAACGCCGCCTGCTCGGCGAACTGCGCCAGGTCGAAGCTCGGTGCACGCAGCCAGATCGGCTCGGCTTCGTCGACCGCCAGCGCGGCCAGCTTCGGCACGGTCTGCGCGTCGACGTAGTGCAGCGCCTGCGCGGCGGCGCTGCGCTGGCGCTTGCGCAGCGACTCGGGGTCGAGCCCGAGCAGGAAGGTGCCGGAGCCGAGCTTGTTGTAGGCCTCGTTGCTGAAGGCCTTGTCATCGCCCAGCACGGCCGCGATGTGATCCGCCCGCATCAGCAGCTTCACCTTCTTGTGCCCGAAGGTCGGGTCGCTCCGCAGCGGGCTGGCCTCCGGCTCGTATTCGTTCACATGGTGGATCGCGCGGCTTGGAAACTCCAGCACGCCGTGCCGGCCGGAAGGCTGCAGCAACTGCTCGAACAGCACATCGCGCTGCGGCGGCAGGCTCGCCGGATCGTGCGGCCGCAGGTTGCGCCAGTCGCACAGCCAGTCGAACAGCATGCGGTTGCGCACGTAGTCGGTCGTCGTCGCCTTGAACCACGTCGGCAGATCGACCAGCTCGGGCCGGAACTTCTTGTCGGTCGTCATCCCACCTCCCGCGTTGCCGCGTCAAGAGCTCAATTCAACTGATGGACCGCAGCAGCTCTCGCGCCTGTCGCAGATCGTGCGTCTCCAGCCCCTCGGTGAACGACCCGTACGCCGGCTTCAGCAGCTGCAGCGCCTCACGCGTGCGGCCGTCCTCGTGCCACAGCCGCGCCAGGCTGGTGGCGCTGCGCAGCGCGAAGCCGCGCTTGTGCTGCTGCATCGCCAGCTCGTGCGCCGCCCGCAGGCCCTGCTCGGCCACGCGGCGTGCCGCCGGCAGCAAGGGGCCGTCGCGGCGCAGCGTCAGCTCGGCGATCAAGCGGCGCACCTCGGCCTCGTAGTAGCGCTCGCCGTGCGCCTGCACGATGCCCATGGCCTCGTCGAGCCGCGCCAGCGCCTGCACCAGGTCGCCGCCGCGCGCGAGGCCCTCGGCCAGCAGCGTCAGGTACAGCGGCCGCGTGACGACGGCGCCGCTGCGCGCCCACAGCGCCAGGCCCTCGCGCATCTCGGCCACGCCCTCGTCGTGCCGTCCGCGCTCGCACTGCAGCCAGCCGTGCATCACGTGCGCATGCGCGAGCCACACCGCGAAGCCGCCTTCGTCGCAGATGGCGATCGCCTGCTCGGCGCAGGCCAGCGCCTGCGCGTGCTCGCCGCGGTAGCGGTGCACGTTGGCGGCAAAGCCGAAGGCCTCGCCGAGGCTGAACTTGTGGTCGAGCGAGCGCGCGAGCTGCTGCACGCGGTCGATGCGCGCCAGCGCGTCGTCCGGGTGGCCGAGCTCCCACTGGCCCCAGGCCGAGTAGCACAGGCACATCACGCCCGGGTCCTGCACCGCGGCGCGGCGGTGGTGCTCCGGCCGGTACACCGCCAGGCACTCGTCCATGCGCTGCACCGCGGCCAGCCCATGGCCCTCGTGGAACAGGATGTTGGCCGTGGCCCAGCGCACCTGCAGCCGCGCCATCGGGTCGCCGCCCTGCTCGGCCAGCGCCTCGGCACGCCGCGCGATCTCGTGCGCCCGCCCGAAATCGCCGCGCATGAAGTGGTAGCCCTCCAGCCCGAGCTGCGCCTTCAGCTGCGCGACCGGGTCGCCCAGTTCGTCGCCCAGCTGCTCGGCCCGGGCATAGGCGCGCTCGACCGGCGGCGCACCATAGCCTTCGGTCGCGATGTAGCGCGACGCGAGCAGCAGTTGCAGGCGCAGCTCGATGCCGCGCCGTTCCCTCTCTTGCGTCAGTTCCTGCGTTGGTTCCTGCAGCTGGCTCCCCAGCAGCGCGAGCGCGCGCTGCAGGTGCTGGATCGACTCGTCGTGCGCCGAGCGCGAGGCCGCGAGCCGTGCCGCCACCTCCCACTGCCCGAGCGCCTCGGCCGCCAGGCCCGCCTCGGTCTGGTGATGGGCCAGCAGCTCGGGCTGGCGCTGCGCCAGCTCGGGCCACGAGGCGCGCAGCACCGCCGCGACCGCGCGGTGCACCTGCTGGCGGTCGCGCGTCCACAGCGACTGGTAGGCGATGTCGCGCACCAGCGCGTGCTTGAAGGCGCAGCGCCGCTCGCCCGGGCCACCGCCCGCCTCGTTGCCGCCGACGCTGGTCAGCAGCCCCGACTGCTCGATCAGGTCGAGCTGCGCCCTCAGTTCCTGCGGCGTCATCGGCCGGCCGCCGTGCGCCAGCACCTGCTCCAGCAGCGCGACCGGGAACTCGCGCCCGAGCACCGCGCCGAACTGCGCGACGGCCCGCGCCGGGCCCAGCCGGTCGAGGCGCGCCATCAGCAGGTCCTGCAGGCTGCCTGGCACGTCGAGCGCCTGCGGCAGCACCTCGTCGAGCGTCGCGCTCTGCTCCACCGCCATGCGCGCCGATTCCTCGAGGAACAGCGGCACGCCGTCGGAGCGCCCGGCCAGCAGCCGCACCACGCCGGCCGGCAGCAGCGATTCGCCGCAGGCCTGCTTCAGCAGCCGGCGCGACTCGTCGGGGCGCAGGCCGTGCAGCTCGATCGTCTGGTGCACGACCGGCGGCTGCCAGGAGGCCGCGGAAGAAGCGGCATCGTCGGTCGCGCTGCGCTCGGTCAGCAGCACCAGCATCGGCGCCTGCCCGCCGGCAGCCAGCAGGCGGCCGAGGAACTCGCGCGTCGACGGGTCGACCCAGTGCAGGTCTTCGACCACCAGGCAGACCGGCCGCGCCTGCGCCGCGCGCTGGAACCACTCGACCAGCGTCGCCAGCGTGCGTTCGCGCAAGCGCTCCGGCGTGCCGGCCAGCGGCTCGCCCGGCAGCGAGAGCAGCGCGGCCAGCACCGGCAGCGCCTGCGCCGGGTCCAGGCCGGGCGGCAGCGCGTCGGCCAGCTTGCGCAGGCGCGCCGGCCCGTCGTCGTCGTCGCGCAGGCCCAGCCAGTGGTGCATCGCGTCGATCACCGCATGGAAGGCGCTGCTCGCGTGATCGGGCAGGCAGCGGCATTCGAACGAGCGCGCGCCGCGCGCCTTCAGGCCGTGGCGGAACTCGCGCACCAGCCGCGACTTGCCGATGCCGGCATCGCCGCGCAGCTGCACCACGCGCATGGCGCCGTCGTGCAGCGCGTCCCAGTGGCGCCCGAGCGCGGCGAGCTCGTCGTCGCGGCCGACGAAGGGGGTGAGCCGCGGCAGCGCGTCGAGCCGGTGCTCCTTGCGGTCGTGCAGCACGACGCCGGCGCGCTGGGCGCCCTCGATGCCCTTCAGCGCCAGCACGCCGTCCAGCGGCTGCACCGTGAAGCGGTGCTGCACCAGCGCGAGCGTCATGTCGGAGACCAGCACCGTGCCCGGCGCCGCCTTGCTCTGCAGCCGCGCGGCCAGGTGGATCGACACGCCGACCGGCTGGCCGGCCATCACCGAGACGCGCCCGGTGGCGATGCCGATGCGCACCTGCACCGGCGTCGACATGCCGGCCACCGACTGCACGATCGCGAGGCCCGCCGCCACCGCCTGCTCGGCACTGCGCTCGCTGGCGGCCGGGTAGCCGAAGTACGACATCACGCCGTCGTCGCCCTGCGGATCGTCGGCGACGCCGCCGTGGCGCTCGATCTGCGCGATGCAGCGCTGGTGGAATTCGGCCAGCAGGCTCGCATAGCGCTCGCTGCCCAGCCGGTGCAGCCAGCCGGTGGAATCGACGAAGTCGAACGACAGCGAGGTGACCTGGCGCGCATCGTTGCCGGCCGATGCGCGGGCGTCGGGCAGCACCAGCACCGCATCGCCATCGCCGTACAGCTGCAGCCACGGTGCACCGGGCCTGCCGCGCACGGCGCGCACCGCCTCGGCGATCGGCTGGGCCTGCGCAAGGCGCTCGCACAGCGCGCCGAACCAGCCGGCATCCTTGCCGTCAGGGCTGGCGTCGCCGGGCGGCACGACCAGCAGGCTCGCCCCGAGCACCGCCAGCTGCTGCGCGAGCGGTGCCAGCTGCAGCCCGGGCACCTGCCCGACGACGAAGAGCTTGGGCGGGCGCAGCCAGGTCACGCCGGCCAGCAGCTCGTGCGGCGCACCGCTGTCGAGGCGGATCACGTCGTGCCCGGCCAGCAGCCCGGCGATCGCATCGGCCGGCACGGCATCGCGCGCCAGCGAGGTCGACACGACGGCCGGGCTGTCGAGCGCCGGCAGCACCGGCCGGGTCGCCTCGGCGCGGCCGGCCGCATCGCCCAGCCGCAGCACCTGCAGCGGCCCGCGCCGCGGCACGCGCCGCAC
>NZ_JBFUGW010000075.1:0-25186 GCF_056402735.1 Rhizobacter sp. P3_C12 | reverse complement strand
CTTATCGGCTGTATGTTTTTAAAGAGCTGCAATCCGGTCAAACCGTCTTGCTTTGCTGTCCGATCTATCTCGTTCAGCGCAGCCTTAGACTGTAGCACCTTTTTGCTCGACTTCAACAACTTGTTTGATTTTTTTCTGCCGCCGCTTTCGCCGCCTGCCGAAACCAATCTGTTGTTGGGTCGCTTCGTTGATCAGTGATCAGCGAAGACCACGACTATAGCATCGATTTTTCGGCCTTCGCACCGCTGTCACGAAATTACTGATGAATACCGACGGCCTGCAAGCTGGCCTGGGCCCGGCGGCACACCGATGCCGGGTCTTCGCTGTTCAGGATCGTCGGCAACAGCGGGGCCAGGCGCCGCGTGTCCGCCCGCAGCACCCGCTGCTTGATCGAGGAGATCTGCGACGGGTGCATCGAGAAATTGCGCAGCCCCATCGCCAGCAACAGGTCGGTGAACTCGGGGTCTCCGGCCATCTCGCCGCATACGCTGACGCCCTTGCCTGCCGCCCGTGCGTAGGCGATCGTCTGCGCGATCAGCCCCAGCACGGCCGGGTGCCACGGGTCATAGAGGTGCGACACCGCCTCGTCGGCGCGATCGATCGCCAGCGTGTACTGGATCAGGTCATTGGTGCCGATCGACACGAAGTCGAAGTGCTTCAGCAGCAGCGGCAATGCGAGCGCCGCCGCCGGCACTTCGATCATCGCGCCCACCTCGACCGGACCGCAGGGTCTGCCCGCGTCCGCCAGCTGTTGCCGCGCCCGCTCCAGCGCCTCCAGGAACATCCGCACCTCACTGAGATGCGCCACCATCGGCACGAGGATGCGCACCGGCCCGACGGCGGCCGCCCGCAAGATCGCCCTCAGCTGCTGCCTGAACATGCCGGGCTCGGAAAGGCTCCAGCGGATCGCCCGCAGCCCGAGCGCCGGATTCAACGCATGCTCGTGGCGCAGTTCATTGACCGACATGCGGTCGAGTTGCTTGTCGGCACCGATGTCGACGGTGCGGATCGTCACCGGCAGCCCCCGCATCGCCCCGATGGCCGCCCGATACGCCTCGTACTGCTCGTCCTCGCCCGGCAGTTCGCTGCCGCGGTTCATGAACAGGAACTCGCTGCGGAACAGCCCCACGCCGACCGCGCCCGCCTCCAGCGCCCCGATGGCGTCCACCGGCAGCTCGATGTTGGCCTGCAGCTCCACGCGCTCGCCATCCATCGTCACGGCCGGCGTGTGCCGCAGCCGCGCCAGGCGATCCCGCTCGAGCCCGCTCTGCCGCTGCCGGAACCGGTATTCCTCCAGCACGATCGGCGACGGGTTGACGATCACCGCCCCGCAGTCGCCGTCGATCACCACCCAGTCGTCCTGGCGGATGATGTGACTCGCCTCGCGGGCCCCRACCACCGCCGGGATGTCCATGCTGCGCGCGACGATCGCGGTGTGCGAGGTCTTCCCGCCCACGTCGGTGATGAACCCGGTGAAGATGCTTCGCTTGAACTGCAGCATGTCGGCCGGCGCGATGTCGTTCGCGACCAGCACCAGCGGATCCTCGCCGCCGAAATCCCGTGGACTCACGCCCGGCGCCGGCGCGGAATCCGACAGCGGCCCGCGTGCCATCGCCCGCAGCAGCCGCTCGACCACCTGCTCCAGGTCGGCCTTGCGCTCGCGCAGGTAGTCGTCCTCCATCTCGTCGAACTGGCGCGCCAGCACCTCGAGCTGGGCCGACAGCGCCCACTCGCCGTTGTAGTGGCGCTCCTGGATCCAGTTCTTGGTGGCCCCGGTCAGCGAGTCGTCGTGCAGCAGCATCAGGTGCACGTCGAGCAGCGCCGACAGCTCGCCCGGTGCGTCCGCCGGCAGCTCGCGCTGCAGCGTCGTCAACTCCTGCGCGACCGCATCGCGCGCGGTGCGCAGCCGCTCGATCTCGGAGTCGACCTGCGACGCCTCGATGAAATAGTGCGCAACGTCGACGCGGCTCGACGCGACCATCACCGCGCGGCCGATCGCGACACCCCGTGATACCGGCAATCCGAAGACCTGGAAGCTCATGCGGACGATCCTAGCAGCGCACGCCCCGCCCGCACGCGGGGAAACGCGCAATGTCATCGACGCGTCATCCCGGTTTCATGGACGCGTCACCGTGCGGACCCACCATCTCGGGAGTTCACAGGAGAACGCCATGAGGGACCTGCCCCTGCCGACGATGCCTCTGTCCGATTTGCGTGGTGACACGTCCCGGAGGTCACTTCACGAAAGCTCACCCACTCCACAAGCGCGCCGGGTCGATGCTGCTCAGCTGGAAGTTGTTTGGGCACGCGATGAAGACGAAGTTCGCCAGGCGCAGCGCCTGAGGCACCTGGTCTTCGCGGAGGAAATGGGCGCACGCCTGAGCGTGCCGCACGGCTCGCCCGCCGGCCACGACATCGACATGTTCGACCCGTTCTGCGAGCACCTGCTGGTGCGCGCACCGGGCGAGGGTGGCGAGCCGGGTCCGGTGATCGGCACCTACCGCGTGCTGACGCCGGATTCCGCACGCCGCATCGGCGGCCTGTACAGCGAGACCGAGTTCGACCTGACCCGCCTGCGCCCGCTGCGCTCGACGATGGTGGAGCTGGGCCGCTCCTGCGTGCACCCGGCCTGGCGCTCGGGTGGCGCGATCCTCGCGCTGTGGGGTGCGCTGGCCGAGTTCATGGTGCGCAACAAGCTGGACACGATGGTCGGCTGCGCGAGCGTCAGCATGCGCGACGGTGGCCACTTCGCCGCCAGCCTGTGGGAGCAGCTGCGCCACACGCACCTGGCGCCGATCGAACTGCAGGTGCGCCCGCGGCTTGCGCTGCCGGTCGACGAGCTGCAGCACGACCTCGTCGTCGAGGCGCCGGCGCTGATCAAGGGCTACCTGCGTTGCGGCGCGAAGGTGCTGGGCCCRCCGGCCTGGGACCCCGACTTCAACACCGCCGACCTGCCGATGCTGATGCGCATCGCCGACCTGCCGCAGCGCTACCGCAAGCACTTCCTGGGGCAATGAAGCTGGGGCAGTGAACCTGGGGCAGTGAGGTGACGGGGCCGCGGCCCCGCGTTCACTCGCCCTCGCCGAACTTGTCGTTGATCAACGCCACGAGGGCGTGCAGCGCCGCCTCTTCGTCAGCGCCGGAGGTCTCGAGTTCGACCACGGTGCCGAGGCCGGCGGCGAGCATCATGACGCCCATGATGCTCTTGGCATTGACCTGGCGGCCGTTGCGGCTCATCAGGATCTCGCACTGGAAACTGCCGGCAAGTTTGCTGAGCTTGGCCGAGGCACGTGCATGCAGGCCGAGCTTATTGCTGATGGTGATGCTGGTTTTGGTCATTTCCGCCTGGTTTGAAGGCCTGGTTCTGCGGACGCGCGGAGGCCACTTGCATCACGCCTTGCGTGGCACCCGCCATCGCACGTGCCACCATCGCGTCGAGGGATTCGTCGGCATAGCAGAGAGAGCGCCACAGCATCGGCACGTTGACGCCGGCGATGACCTTGACGTGCAGGCCGTCGGCCAGGCGCTGCGCCACGTTGCAGGGCGTGGCGCCGAACACGTCGGCGAAGATCAGCGCGTCGGGGTTGCTCACGCGGCGCAGCATCTCGCGCGCCTGCTGCTCGACCTCCTCGACCGGCATGCCGGGCAGCACATCGAGCGCCTCGACCAACCGGGCACAGTCCGGGAAGGTGTGCTGCGCCACCGCTTTCAGCGATGACGCCAGCGGCGCGTGGGCAATGATGAGAAGACCGGGCATGGTTTTCGATTATCGGCAGTTCGAGCTGCCGACTTGGTGGCTGCGGCTTGTGGCGTGGCCCCGACTCGCCACAAAAACCACACATGTGCACCAAACCGGCATGTGACTACAACGCCGGCGGGCCGTCCGGCGCTGACACGCAGCGTCACACGGCGAGCTTCAGCCCGTCGAAAAACGTGTCGACGGCCGACGCGTCCACGCGCGCGCCGAGCACCGTCGCCTGGTAAATCACGGTGCCCTTGACGAAAAACAGCAGCTCCTGGCGCACCTGCGTGCCGTCCGGGAAGCGCCCGTCGACCCGGACGCGCTGCGCCAGCGGATTCGGCGTCATGCCGGACACCGCGGCGGGCGCTGCAACGACAGGGACTCCGCCCAGGTTGCCGGCGGCGGCCGCCCGCAGCGCATCGAGCGTCGCGGCGACGCGCGATGGATCCTGCACATCGGTGACGCTGAGCGCGAAGGTCGCACCGGCCGCCTGGCAGGACTGCAGGTTCATCGTCAGCGGGGTGCCGGCCAGGGCCACCACCCGCACGTCCTGCGCAGGCCGGCACGGGAACAACGCAAGCACGCCGGCGCCGACGGGGCGGACCTCGCGCCAGTCGAGCGACGGCGTGCAGGCTGCCAAGGCCACGCACGCGACGATGCAAAGTCGGGAAACTCGGGAAGGCGGCATCGGTCCATTATCCCGACCCGCGGCGCCACAATCGCCCGCATGAGCACTCTCCCCTCCCCGCCGCAGCCGCTGTCGGGCGTCCGCATCCTCGACCTGTCGCGGGTGCTGGCCGGCCCCTGGTGCACCCAGACGCTCGCCGACCTCGGCGCCGACGTGATCAAGGTCGAACGCCCGATGCGCAACGGCAGCGGCGGCGACGACACCCGCGGCTGGGGCCCGCCCTTCCTGAAGGCCCGCGACGGTGAGGACACCGCCGAGGCGGCCTACTACCTCGGCACCAACCGCAACAAGCGTTCGATCACGGTCGACATCGCGCGGCCGGAGGGCCAGGCCCTGATCCGCCGGCTGGCGGCGCGGTGCGACGTCTTCATCGAGAACTTCAAGGTCGGCGACATGGCCCGCTACGGGCTCGACGCCGCGGCGCTGCGCGCGCTGTACCCGCGCCTCGTCTACTGCTCGATCACCGGCTTCGGCCAGACCGGCCCCTACGCCGAGCGCGCCGGCTACGACTACGCCATCCAGGGCATCGGCGGCCTGATGAGCGTGACCGGCGAGCGCGACGACCTGCCCGGCGGCGGCCCGCAGAAGGTGGGCGTCGCGGTGGCGGATCTCTTCACCGGCATGTACGCGAGCGTCGCGATCCTGGCCGCGCTGCGCCACCGCGATGCCACCGGCCAGGGCCAGGCCGTCGACATGGCGTTGCTCGACACCCAGGTCGCGATGCTCGCCAACCTCGGCGCCAACTTCCTCGCCACGGGCGCCGCGCCGCGGCGGGCCGGCAACGCCCACCAGAACATCGTGCCCTACCAGGTGTTCGAGACCTCGGATGGCCACCTGATCCTGGCGGTCGGCAACGACGGCCAGTTCGCGAAGTTCTGCGAGGTGGCCGGCCGGCCGGAGCTGGCCGCCGATCCCCGCTTCGCGCGCAATGCCGACCGCGTGCGCCATCGCGCGGCGCTGGTGCCGCTGCTGGAGGAGATCGTCCGGGCCCGGTCGAAGCAGCAGTGGCTGTCCGCCCTCGAGGCCGCCAAGGTGCCGTGCGGCGCGATCAACGACCTGGCCGAGGTCTTCGCCGATCCGCAGGTCCAGGCCCGCGGCATGACGGTGCCGATGCCGCACCCGCTGGCCGACACGCTGCGGGTGGTGGCCAGCCCGATGAAGCTGTCCGGCACGCCGGTGCAGTACCGCCGCGCGCCGCCGCTGCTCGGCGAGCACACCGACGAGGTGCTGGCCGAGCTCGGATGGTCCGACGCCGAGCGCGCCGAGCTGCGCCGCCAGGACGTCCTCTAACTGACGAAGCCTCCCCCCGCGACACCCCCAAGGTCGGGGGATTGGCGCGCTCGGGGGGTGTCCTCCGCCGCCGGCCTGAACGACACTTGCAACCAAGGGTGACAAACCCGCACAAGCCGTTCATTCACGGACAGGGACGCCAACATGGACATGACCGAACTCGACCGCGCCGCCGCGCCCGCCCAACGCGACGCCGGCCTCGAACCGGACGAGCGCGATCACTGGCGCGACGTGGTCAACGAGCTGAGCGCCGAGATGGCGACGCCGCTGACCAGTGCGCTCGAACGCGTCACGACCCTCGCCGGCACCGGTCGCATCGACCGCGTCAGCCTGCGTTGCCTGGTGGAAGAACTGCAGAAGGCGCGCGCCATCAGCATCGCCGGCCAGCAGCTGGGCCGCCTGGCCTCCGGCCGGCTGCGCCAGACCCACGAGCGCCTGCCGCTCACGCAGACGCTGAAAGATGTGCTGACCCAGCGCGCCGCCGAGACCCAGGCGCGCGGCATCCACATCAAGCAGGTGCTGAAGCCGGCCGACGTGATCGTCGACGCCTCGCTGCTGTTCAGCCTGTTCAACGCGCTGCTGGACTGGTCGCTGCTGCACGCGCAGTCGACCATCGAGTACCGCATCGACATCAAGACCTGGCCGACGCATGCACGGCTGGTCAGCAAGTTCGCCTACCAGCCCGAGGACCAGGCCGAGCTGCCGCCCGCCACGGTCGAAGAAGGCTCACCGCTGGACTCGATCGCCTGGCGCCTGCTCGAGCAGACCGCGTGGACGATGGGCCTGCCGATCGAGCGCAAGATCGAAGGCAGCCACGTCACGCTGTCGATCGAATTCCCGCGCACCGTCAGCGAGCAGCTCGAGGGCCTGAGCATCCTCGAACTGGACCGCGGCTTCGCGCCGTCGGCCCGCACCAAGCCGCTGGCCGGCAGCCACGTGCTGGTGGTCGCCTCCCGCCGCGACGTGCGCATCCAGGTGCGCGACGCGGTGCGCAACATGGGCCTGCTGGTGGATTTCGTGACCTCGATCGAGGAGGCCCGCGACTTCTGTCGCAGCGGCCTGCCGCATGCGATCGTCGTCGAGTCGGTGCTGCGCGGCGACCGCTTCAACGACCTGCGCAACGAGGTCGATTCGGCCGGCGGCGATGTGGTGTTCATCGAGATCATCGAAGAGGGCAATGCCTTCGAGATCTCGGGCTTCGGCGGGTTGAGCATGGCGCGCGTCGGGCGCGACGCGATCCTGACCTCGCTGCCGTCGGCGCTGATGTTCGAGCTGTCGAAGACTACTTGAGGCTGCCGAACACCTTCTTCAGGATCGCGCTCCCGGTGGCGACCGGGTTCTCGCGGATCTTGTGCTCTTCCTCGCCGATCATCAGGAACAGCCCGTCGAGCGCCTTCTCGGTGACGTAGCTGTGGATGTTGGCATCCTGCGGCTTCAGCAGCCCGAAGCTCGCCGCCTTGCCAGCCACCGCGTTGTACTTGTCGGCCAGCGACACCTTCTCGGTCGCCCGCTTGACGATCGGCAGGAAGCGCACGCCCAGCGGCTCGCGCGTCTTGGTGGAAAAGAACTGCGTGACCGAGCCGTCGCCGCCGCCCAGGATGCCCTTGGCGTCCTCGACGCTCATGCTCTTCACCGCGCCGACCAGCAGCGTCTTCGCCTCGGGCACCGCGGCCTCGGCGGCGCGGTTCAGCGCCGTCTCGAGCTCGTCGACGCGCCGTTGCTGCCCGGTCGCCCTCAGGAAGCGCGCCGCATCGTTCAGGAAGCCGGGCAACGGGATGTGCACCTTCGGGTTCGAAAGAAAACCGTCCGGCTTGCCGAGCAGGCCGACGGCCGACACCGCGCCGCGCTCCAGCGCGGCCCGGATGCCCGCGGTGGCATCGCCTTCGCTGAGGCTGAACGCCCAGGCCTGTCCGGTCCATGTCCACACACCCAGGCCCGCGAGCACCGCTGACGTAAACTTTCTCCGCTGCATCGATCACATCCCATGAAATTGACCCGCCATCTTGCCGCCGCGTTGAGTGTTCTGGCAATCGCGGCAGCGGCTTGTGGGGCTTATGCAGCGTATTCGGGCCTCGCGCGCCCGCAGATGGCCCCGGACGCCGCGTTCGTCCGCCTGGATGGCAGCCGCAGCAGCGTCGCGCAACTGAAGGGCCAGGTGGTGCTGGTCAACTTCTGGGCCACCACCTGCACGACCTGCGTGCACGAGATGCCGCAGGTGACAGCCACCCACAACCGGTTCAAGGCGCGCGGCTTCGAGACCCTGGCGGTGGCGATGAGCTACGACCCGCCGGCCTCGGTGATCCACTTCGCCGAATCGCGCAAGCTGCCGTTCACCGTGGTGATCGACAACACCGGGTCGGTCGCCCGCAGCTTCGGCCCGATCGAGGGCACGCCGACCAGCGTGCTGATCAACAAGCGCGGCGAGATCGTCAAGCGCTATGTGGGCCAGCCGGATTTCGCGGAATTGCAGGCGCAGGTCGAGAAGCTGCTGAATTCGTAGCCCGGATGCCAATCCGGGGGGCCGCATCTCGAAGTGAAGAACGATCTCCGGATTGGCATCCGGGCTACGCTAGATGGCGTTCGCGACGCCGGCTTCGTGGGCCTGCTGGTCCGCGTGGTAGCTCGAACGCACCATCGCGCCGACGGCGGCGTGCGTGAACCCCATCTTCAGCGCCTCGGCCTCGAACATCCTGAAGGTGTCCGGGTGCACGTAGCGCCGCACCGGCAGGTGGTGGCCGCTCGGCGCGAGGTACTGGCCGATCGTCAGCATGTCGATGCCGTGCTCGCGCATGTCGCGCATCACCTGCAGGATCTCTTCGTCGGTCTCTCCCAGGCCCACCATCAGCCCGCTCTTGGTCGGCACGTGCGGCGCGAATTCCTTGAAGCGCTTCAGCAGGTTCAGCGAGTACGCATAATCCGAACCCGGGCGCGCTTCCTTGTACAGGCGCGGCGCGGTCTCGAGGTTGTGGTTCATCACGTCGGGCGGTGCCGCCTTCAGGATCTCCAGCGCGCGGTCCATGCGGCCGCGGAAATCGGGCGTCAGGATCTCGATGCGGGTGTCGGGCGACAGCTCGCGGGTGCGCTGGATGCACTCGACGAAATGCGCGGCGCCGCCGTCGCGCAGGTCATCACGGTCGACGCTCGTGATCACGACGTACTTCAGGCGCAGCGCCGCGATGGTCTTCGCGAGGTTCAGCGGCTCGTCGGCATCCAGCGGATCCGGCCGGCCGTGGCCCACGTCGCAGAACGGGCAGCGCCGCGTGCACTTGTCGCCCATGATCATGAAGGTGGCGGTGCCCTTGCCGAAGCATTCGCCGATGTTCGGGCACGACGCCTCTTCGCACACCGTGTGCAGCTTGTGCTCGCGCAGGATCTGCTTGATCTCGTAGAAGCGGGTGGTCGGCGAGCCGGCCTTCACGCGGATCCAGTCCGGCTTCTTCAGCGTCTCGGCCGCGACGATCTTGATCGGGATGCGGGCCGTCTTGGCCTGCGCCTTCTGCTTGGCGCTCGCGTCGTAGTGGGCCGCGTCCTGGGCCTGGTGGATGACGTTTTCGGTCGACATCGGGGTTACTTTCGAGGGGCGGCCGACGGGTCAGCTCAGGTGCGACACCAGCCGGTCGCCCAGCCGCTGCGCCGCGGTGGTCCAGTCGGTGCGGACGCCCAGTGTAGCCAAGTCGACCGTTTGCAGCCCGGCGTAGCCGCAGGGGTTGATGCTGCTGAAGGGGCTCAGGTCCATCGCCACGTTCAGTGCCAGCCCGTGGTAGGTGCAATGCCGGCTGACCTTGATGCCGAGCGCCGCCACCTTGCCCAGGCCCGCGAACTCATCCGCCCGCGGCCCGGTCAGCGGCGCATGCCCGGCCGGATCCGACAGGTTCACGTAGATGCCGGGCGCGCCGGGCACCCGGTGGCCGGTGATGCCGAAGCCTTCGAGCGTCTTGATGACGCAGTGTTCCAGCCGGTAGACGTATTCCTTCACGTAGATGCCCAGCCGGCGCAGGTCGATCAGCGGGTAGGCGACCACCTGGCCGGGGCCGTGGTAGGTGACCTGGCCGCCGCGGTTGGTCTGCACCACCGGGATGCCGTGCGCGTCCAGCACGTGCTCGGCCTTGCCGGCCTGCCCCTGCGTGTAGACGGGCGGGTGCTCGCACAGCCAGATCTCGTCCGGCGTGTCGGCGCTGCGGCGCTCGGTGAACTCGCGCATCGCCTGCCCGGCCGCCGCGTAGTCCGTCGGGCCGAGCAGCTTCAGCAGCGCGGACACGTCATTTCACCGGCCACCGCGCCAAGGTCACAGCACCACCTTGACCATCGGGTGGGTCGACAGCGTGCGGTACAGCTCGTCGAGCTGCTCGCGGCTGGTGGCGGTGACGGTGACCGTCACGCCCAGGTACTTGTTGCCGCTGCTCGGGCGGATCTCGACCGTGGACGCGTCGTACTCGGGGTCGAACTGTTTCGCGATCGTCGTGATCGCATGGACGAAGCCGTCGACGTTCGTGCCCATCACCTTGATCGGGAAGCGCGACGGGTATTCGATCAACGACTGGTCGGGCGGAATGTCTTGCATCGTGGCGTTCATGCCGTCGCAGATGGGGCGGCCTGCGGAAAATTCAAATCGACTGCAATGTCTTGGCGCGCTGGTAGGCCTCGTACAGCTTCGCGTAGACCGGGCCGGGCTTGCCGCGCAAGGCCCCGTGGCCCACCGCCTCGCCGTCGACCTGCGTCACCGCCAGCACCTCCTTGGTGGCCGAACTCAGCATCAGCTCGTCGGCGCCCAGCACCTCGGCTTCGGAGATCGGGCGCAGGTTGTAGCCGATGCCGGCTTCCTCGCACAGCTCGCGGATCAGCTCGTAGCGGATGCCCTCGAGCACGTGCTCGCTCTTCGGGGCGCCCAGCACCGCGCCCTCGTGCACGACCCACACGTTGCTGGACGAGGCCTCGGTCAGGAAGCCGTCGCGGAACATGATGGTCTCGACGGCGCCGTGGTCGGCCGAGATCTGGCGCGCCAGGACGTTGCCGAGCAGGGAGATCGACTTGATGTCGCCGCGCTCCCAGCGGAAGTCGCGCGCCGTGACGCAAGCGACGCCGTGGTGGCGCTGTTCGGCACCGGCCGGCTTCATCGGGTTGGCCATCATGAACACCGTCGGTGTCAGATCGGGCGGCATCACGTGGTCGCGCACCGCCACGCCGCGCGTGACCTGGATGTAGAGCAGCTGGTCCTCGGCCGCCTGCGCATCGATCAGCCTGCGGCAGCGTTCCAGCCACTGGGCGCGGTCGAACGGGCTCGCGATGCGCACCTTGCCCAGGCTGCGGTTCAGGCGCGCGAGGTGCTCGTCGAAGCGGAACAGGCGGCGTCCGTAGACGGGCACGACCTCGTAGATGCCGTCGCCGAAGACGAAGCCGCGGTCCAGCACCGACACCTTGGCGTCGCGCAGCGGGCCGTACTCGCCGTTGAGGTAGCACAGGGTGTCAGGCAGGGCTTGCATGCGGGCTCCCGGGGACGGATGCAGTGGGAACGGACGAGCTTACTTGATCCACAGCCGCAGGGCATCCCAGGCGCGGCCGAAGATGCCGGCCTGCTCGACGCCGGTCAGCACGACCAGCGGCAGCTCGGCCACCGGCGCGCCGGTCGAGGTCGTCACCTTCAGCGTGCCGACGCGCTGGCCCTGCGCGAGCGGCGCGACCAGCGGGTCGGTGCGCTCGATCTTCGTCTGCAGCTTCGCGCCCTCGCCCTTGGGCACGCTGACGAAGACCCCGTTCGCCGCGCCCAGCTGGGCCTCGCGCGCCGTGCCCTTCCAGACCGGCACCGTGGCCACCGCCTTCGAGCCTTCGAACAGGCGCAGCGTGTCGAAGGCCTGGAAGCCCCAGTTCAGCAGCTTCTGGCTCTCGTTCGCACGAGCGTCCATCGAGGCCGCGTTCAGCACCACGCTGAGCAGGCGCCGCTTGCCGCCGCCGGCGCCGTTGACCGCGAGGTTCGGGAAGTCGCGCTGCGCCGAGACCACCATGCAGTAGCCGGCGGCCTCGGTGTAGCCGGTCTTCATGCCGTCGACGGTCGGGTCGCGCGTCAGCAGCACATTGCGGTTGTTCTCGTTGCTGATCGGCGCACCGTCGTAGTGGTACTTCTTCATCGAGTAGATCGGGTAGTACTCGGGGAAGTCGCGGATGATGCGGCTCGCGATCACGGCCACGTCGCGCGCCGTGCTCTTGTGGCCCGGCTCGGTGAGGCCGGTGGCATTCTTGAACTGCGTGTTCTTCAGGCCGAAGGCCTGGGCCTGGCGATTCATCAGCTCGATGAACTGGTCGAGCGTGCCGCCGACGCCCTCGGCCAGCACCACCGCGGCGTCGTTGCCGGAGTTGACGATCAGCCCGCGCAGCAGGTCGTCGACCTTCGGCGTGCTGCGCGGCTCGATGAACATCAGCGAGCCGCCGCCCTTGCGCTCCTGCCAGGCGCGCAGCGACACCGGCAGCGTCTGCTCCATCGTCAGCTTGTGGTCGCGCAGCGCGGCGAACGCCAGGTAGGCGGTCATCAGCTTGGTCAGCGAAGCCGGGTCGGCCGGCGCATCGGCCTCGCGCTCGGCGAGCGTCTGGCCGGTGGTCACGTCGAGCAGGATGTAGCTCTTGGCCGCGATCTCCGGTGGCTGGGGCGCCTGCGCGTGGGAAACGGACGAGACGGCGGCGGCGCCAAGCGCCAGCACGAGGGCAAACAGTCTTTTCATGAACGTGGAATCAGGTTGCGTGGTGTGCGAAGCCCGGGCATCAACGATGCCAGGACCGCACCACCAGGTTCTTCAGCAGCGCCAGCTGCCCGTGAAAGAAATGGCCCACGCCGGGGATCACCACCACCGGCAGGGATTGAGGCCGTGCCCAGTCGAGGGTGGCCGACAGCGGCACGATCTCGTCGGACTCGCCGTGGATCACCAAAGTTTCCTCCGGCACCGGCGCGACCTTCTGTTTCTGCGTCGACGGCCCGACCAGCACCAGCCGCTCGGCCTTCGCATCATCGGGCAGGCGCGCGGCCGCCTGTGACGCGACGTAGCCGCCGAACGAGAAGCCCGCCAGCACCAGCGGCAGCGCCGGCTCGCGATGCGCGGCGATCACGGCCAGCGCATCGTCGATCTCGCCCTGGCCTTCGTCCCACGCGCCTTCGGAGGCCGCCACGCCGCGGAAGTTGAAGCGCACGGTGCGGTAGCCCAGCTGCAGGAAGGCGCGCGCCAGCGTCTGCACCACCTTGTTGTCCATCGTGCCGCCCTGCTGCGGGTGCGGATGGCAGATCACCGCCACGCCGCGCGGCTCGCCTTCGGGGCGGTCGAGCGCGCATTCGAGTGCGCCCGCGGGGCCCGGTGTCAGCTGCTTGACGGTCTTCGCATTCATCGGTACGACCCGGTCAGCGCCCGACCGACTCGGGCAGCAGCAGCCGCTCGACCACCACGCCGTTCTTCAGGTGCGACTCGACGATCTCGTCGATGTCGGCATCGTCGACATAGGTGTACCAGACGGCTTCAGGGTAGACGACCGCCACCGGCCCGCCGGCGCAGCGATCGAGGCAACCGGCCTTGTTGACCCGCACGCCACCCGGGCCGGCCAGCTTCTCGGCCTTGGTGCGCGATTTGCAGCGTTCGAAGCCGGCCTGCGCATGGTGGTTGGCACAGCTGTCTTCGCCTTTGTCGCGCTGGTTCAGGCAGAAGAAGATGTGGCGCTTGAAATAGGTCATCGGCGCATTTTACGGACCTGCCGCCGCGGCCTGCTCGATGCTGTCCCTGGCGGCCACGCGGGCGAGCAGGTAGACCAGCGCCGCATACGGCCACAGCCAGCCGATCCATTGCGCGAGGCCATGGAAGCGGATGAAGCGCCCCTGCTCCCAGCCTTGCAGGCTCTCGGCGAAGTAGGGATCGGTCGGCGCCTGCGCCACCAGCGCGACCAGCGCCGTCACGACGACCAGGCCGAGCCCGGCCGCGCCGCGGCGCGGCAGGCGCAACAGCAGCAGCCCGGCGATCGCGCCGCCCAGCAGCCCCGGCAAGGCAGGCGGCGTCAGCCAGGCCAGCGCATGCTGCGGGCCGAAATTCAGCGCCGTCGACAGCGTGGTCGTCGCGAAGCCGAGCGCGGCCGCGCCGGGCACCATCGCGGCGCGGCGCCAGCCCGGGCGCACGATGGTGTACGCGACCAGGCACGGCGCCAGCAGGCCGAGCAGGATCGCGAGCAGCTCGCTGCCGCGCGACAAGGGCGTCATCGCGACGCTCGCATCGGCCCAGTCTTCCGTCCACGCCGACCACGGCGTGCCGGCCAGCGCCTCGGCGGCCAGCTCCTGCAGTCGCACCAGCACCTGGCCGAGGCCGAGCGGCACCGGCGTCGGGAACAGCAGGCCGATCGGCCACAGCAGCAACAGCAGCAGYCCGCCGGTAATGCGGGTCACGAACCAGCGGTCGCGCAGCGTCTGCCAGCGGTCGATGCCGCCCAGCGCATGCACCGCCACCGCGACCAGCGCGCCGGCCAGCGTGCCGGCCGCGTTCAGCACCCAGTCGAGGCTGGACGGCACGCGCTGCGGCAGCCAGTTCTGCAGGCTCTCCATCGCGAACGACAGCAGCGAGCCGGCCAGCAGCGCCGCGATGAAGGCGATCGACACGCGCCGCCCGGACCGCACCAGCGCACCCACCATCAGCGCACCCAGCGGCATGTAGCCGAGCAGGTTGGAGACGACATCGAAGGCGGTCCAGTAGCGCGGCCACGGCAGGTGGCCGAACCCGGCCAGCGCCAGCGCCACCGGCTGCTTCCAGCCGGTGAACGGCGACAGGCTCGCGTAGACGATCAGCGCCGCATACAGCCACGCCAACGGTCCGGCCGAGCTGCGGTGCCGTGCCATCGCCGGATCAGAACGGCTTGACGATCACCAGCACGACGATCGCGGCGAACAGCAGGATCGCGGTCTCGTTGAAGAAGCGGAACCAGCGTTCGCTGCGGCGGTTCTCGAACTGCTCGAACCTGCGCAGCAGCGCGCGGCAGCCGTGGTGGTAGCCGATCGCCAGTACCACCAGCGCAAGCTTCGCGTGCAGCCAGCCGCTGCCGGGTCCGCGCCCGATGCCGAAGCCCAGCCACAGCCACAGGCCGAACAGCAGGGCGGGGACCATCAGGAAGCTGGTGAAGCGGTAGAGCTTGCGTGCCATCAGCAGCAGGCGCTCACGTTCGGCGTGGCTGTCAGCCGGTACCGAGGCCAGGTTGACGAACAGGCGCGGCAGGTAAAAAAGACCGGCGAACCAGCTGGCGACGAAGATCAGGTGCAGGGCCTTGACCCAGGGATAGAGGCTGCTCATCCGCGGGATTATGGGGGCCGGAAAAAGAAAACCCCGACCGTCAAGGCCGGGGTTGAAAAGCCTCATCGCTGTCATCACGGTAAGGCTCCTGCTCAGGGAGGAAAAGCAGGGAATGACCACCTTGCGGCTATCATTCAAGGGCGACTTTAGCAGATGAGTGCCGGGCTGTTGAAGTGCCGTCGCACGGGATTTACACGTAAAAAGTCCCGATGTCTCATCGTCACATCGGTTTCGGCGGCCGGCCCCCGCGTCGCAACCGCCTTCAGAAGAAGCCATGCTGCCGCCCGCCCCGTTCCCCGCCAACCGCCCGCGCCGCCTGCGCCGCGATGAATTCACCCGCGCGCTGGTGCGCGAGAACCGCCTGCACCCGAGCGACCTGATCTACCCGGTGTTCGTCCAGGACGGGCGCAACCAGGTGCACGACGTCGCCTCGATGCCGGGCGTTCAACGCCTCAGCCTGGACCGGCTGATGCCGCTGGCCGAAGAATGCGTGAAGCTCGGCGTCCCGGTGCTGGCCTTGTTTCCGGTCATCGAGCCGGCACTGAAGGACGAGAGCGGCAGCGAGGCGCTGAACCCGAAGGGCCTGGTGCCGACCGTGGTGCGCGAGTTGAAGAAGCAGTTCCCGCAGCTCGGCCTGATGACCGATGTCGCGCTCGATCCGTTCACGAGCCACGGCCAGGACGGCCTGCCCGACGAGACCGGCTACATGCGCAACGACGACACCGTGAAGGTGCTGACCGGCCAGGCGCTGGTGCAGGCCGAGGCCGGCGTCGACATCGTCGCGCCGAGCGACATGATGGACGGCCGCATCGGCGCGATCCGCAACGCGCTCGAAGCGCGCGGCCTGGTCCACACGCGGATCATGGCGTACAGCGCCAAGTACGCGAGTGCCTTCTACGGCCCGTTCCGCGACGCGGTCGGCTCGGCGAAGAACCTCGGCAAGGCGGACAAGAAGGTCTACCAGATGGACCCCGGCAACAGCGACGAGGCGCTGCGCGAGGTCGCGCTCGACCTGGCCGAAGGCGCCGACATGGTGATGGTGAAGCCCGGCCTGCCCTACCTCGACATCGTGCGCCGCGTGAAGGACGAGTTCCGCGTGCCGACCTTCGCCTACCAGGTGAGCGGCGAGTACGCGATGGTGAAGGCCGCCGCGGCCCAGGGCTGGCTCGACCACGATGCGGTGATGCTGGAGAGCCTGCTCGCGTTCAAGCGCGCCGGCGCCGACGGCGTGCTGACCTACTTCGCGCTCGACGCGGCCCGGCTGCTGCGGCAGCAAGGCTGACGCCGCCCCTGACACCACACACGCGGCGCATGCGAATCTTCCACATCACAGCCGACCAGTTCACCGAGATCGAAGCGCTGCCCGACAGGCTGCCGCCCACCGGCTACCTGTGGATCGGCACCGCGCGGCGCGAGTTCGAGGTCAACATCGCCGAGGTCCAGGCCGGGCTGCAGCGCTGGACCGGCGGCCAGCTCGTCGACCTGCACATCTCCGACCTGCTAAACAACCAGCTGCCGTCGCACTTCGACTACACCTCGTGGTACGACCTGATGGTGTTCCGCCGGCTCGCGGCGGGCAGCGGCAGCGCCGGCCTGTTCCTCGACGACCAGAGCGGCACCGCCAGCACCGCGAAGCGCGCGCTCGAGGCGATCGACACCAGCCCGGTCGGCTTCGCGGTGTTCGACCGCGTGCTGATGACGGTGCACCCGACCGACTGCCAGGTGCGCGATTTCTTCGCGAGCAAGCTGCAGCAGATGGTCGAGGGCGCCGAACAGCGCTACGAGCCGCGCGGCGCGATGCGGCTGCCGACCGGCCCCGCCGACCTGATGCTGCGCATGCTGAACCACATGGTCGACAGCTATCTCGAGCTGCGCCGGCTGCTGACCAGGCAGCTCGGCTACCTGCAGCAGGAGCTGTTCAACCCGCGCAGCCAGTTCGACAGCTGGCAGGTGCTGCTCGAGTCGCGCAACTCGCTGCACCTGCTCGAAGACACCTGCGAGGACCAGCGCAGCGCGATCGTCGAATGGATCGACTCGCTCGACGAATGGCCGGACGAGCCGGACCCGAAGGCGGCGCGCGACCGCGAACTGCTGCGCGTGCGCTCGCGCGACGTGCTGGAGCACATCGAGCGCGTGCTGAGCCACGTGCGGCGGCTCGAATCCTCGGCCGAGACCGCGGTGCAGATGCATTTCTCGGCGCAGAGCAACCGCACCAACGACATCATGCGCACGCTGACGGTGCTGACCGCGATCTTCCTGCCGCTGAACCTGGTCACCGGGTTCTTCGGGATGAATTTCGAGGGGCTGCCGCTGATCCACAGCGGCGACGGCGTCTGGATGGCGAGCGGCTTCATGCTGGTGATCGCAGGCTCGCTCGGCTGGTTCTTCTGGCGCAAGCGCTACCTGAGCACGTCGCGCCATCCGCGCTAGGGCCTGTCCGGCTCAGCGGCGATAGGGATCGTCGTAGCCGAGCCCGGCGAGGATGCGCGTCTCCTCGGCCTCCATCTCGACCGCTTCGTCCTCTTGCTCGTGGTCGTGCCCCTGCGCATGCAGCGTGCCGTGCACCAGCAGGTGCGCGTAGTGCGCCTGCAGCGCGATGCCCTGCTCGCGCGCCTCGGCCTCGACCACCGGCGCGCACAGGATCAGGTCGGCCTGCACCACCGGCGCGTGGCTGTAGTCGAAGGTCAGCACGTTGGTCGCGTAGTCCTTGCCGCGGTACTCGCGGTTCAGCGCACGGCCCTCGTCGGCATCGACGATGCGCACCGTGATCTCGCCGGGCGCCGCCAGCGCCGCGCGGATCCAGCGCGCCACCTTGTGGCGGGGCAGCTCGGCGCGGTGCGATGCATCGGCGAACTGCAGCGAGAGGCCCAGTTCGGGTCGTGCGGTCGCCATCGTCAGATCCTGTCTGCCGGCGCGGCGTCGTAGGCCTCGACGATGCGCGCGACCAGCGGGTGGCGCACCACGTCGGCGGCGGTGAAGCGCGTCATCGCGATGCCGGCCACGCGGCGCAGCACGCGCTCGGCGTCGATCAGCCCGCTGTCGGTGCCGCGCGGCAGGTCGATCTGGCTCACGTCGCCGGTGATGACGCACTTGCTGCCGAAGCCGATGCGCGTCAGGAACATCTTCATCTGCTCGCGCGTGGTGTTCTGCGCCTCGTCGAGGATCACGAACGCATGGTTCAGCGTGCGTCCGCGCATGAAGGCGAGCGGCGCGATCTCGATGTTGCCCTTCTCGAACGCCCTGCCGACCTTCTCCATGCCCATCAGGTCGTACAGCGCGTCGTACAGCGGGCGCAGGTAGGGGTCGACCTTCTGCGCCAGGTCGCCGGGCAGGAAGCCGAGCCGCTCGCCGGCCTCGACCGCCGGCCGCGTCAGGATGATGCGCTGCACGCTGCTGCGTTCCAGCGCATCGACCGCGCAGGCCACCGCGAGGAAGGTCTTGCCGGTGCCGGCCGGGCCGATGCCGAACGTGATGTCGTGCGCGAGGATGTTGCGCAGGTACAGCTGCTGGTTGGGCGTGCGGCCGGTCAGGTCGGGGCGGCGCGTGCGCAGCAGGATCTCGTCGCCCTCTTCGTCCGGGGCGTCGCCCGGGGCCGCCTCGCGCAAGGCCGGGCGCCCGAGCACCGGCGTGCGCGGCCGCGCCTGCGAATCGTCGGCCAGCGCCTCGGTGATCGCGAGCTGCAGCGTCTCGGCCGCGATCGGCCGGCGCGAGCGGCCGTACAAGGTCTGCAGCAAGGCCACGGCGCGCTCGGCGCTCGCCTTCGGGCCGTCGATGCGGAAGGATTCGTTGCGCCGCGAGATGCTGACGCCGAAGGCCGTCTCGATGCTGCGCAGGTGTTCATCGACGCTGCCGCACAGGTGCGACAGGCGGGCGTTGTCGAGCGGGATGAAGGCGTGGCGAAGGATCACGTGGGCGCTGACTCGGGCTGGAAGGGAGGCGGAAGGCCGGATTGTCGCCGGAAGGCCCCGGCGGCGCAGGCATCCTGCACAATCGGCGCCCATGCCCTGCTTTCCGCCGACGCCCACCCTCGCCCACCGCCTGCGTGCCGCGGCCCGGGGCATGGTGGCCTCGCTGGCATCGGTGGCTTCCGCGGTGGCTCTCGCCGGCGGCCTGGCAAGCGCCCCGGCCGCAGCTGCCGAACCCGGCGTCATCGAGATCCGCAGCGCGAGCGCGGTGGCAAGTGCCGCACCGACCTTTCCCCAAGACCTGAAGCAGCGCACGGTGCGCCTGCCCGACGACTGGTCCGAGACCCTGCCGCAGTCCGACGGGCCGGTCTGGTACCGCCTCAATTTCACGCTGCCGGCGAGCTACATCACGCCGACGCCGCTGATGGCCGCCTACATCGAGCGCGCCTGCAGCAACGCGCAGGTCTGGCTGAACGGCAACCTGGTCTTCGACGGCGGCCGCATGGCGGAGCCGGTGACGCGCAACTGCTTCTACCCGCAGCTCGTCGCGCTGCCGCCGGCGCTACTGAA
Source organism: Rhizobacter sp. P3_C12 (assembly GCF_056402735.1). Classification (NCBI taxonomy): domain Bacteria; kingdom Pseudomonadati; phylum Pseudomonadota; class Betaproteobacteria; order Burkholderiales; family Sphaerotilaceae; genus Rhizobacter; species Rhizobacter sp. P3_C12. The sequence goes on along the minus strand of NZ_JBFUGW010000075.1, from coordinate 5,692 downwards.
CCCGGACGGCAACGTGCTCGACATCAGGCTGCAGGGCTACGCGCTGCAACACGTCGCGTCGCGCCAGCGGGCCGGCGGGCTGTCGACGGTGCAGGTCGGGCCGCACGCGCTGCTGGCCGACGTGCAGGCGCGCCAGGCCTTCTGGAACATCTCGCTGGTGCAGGCGATCTCGGCGATGCTGGTGCCGCTGGGCATCGTGATGCTGGGCATGGGCTGGCAGGATCGCCGCAGCCCGTGGCTGATCCATTTCGGGCTGCTCGCGATCGGCTGGGCCGCGCTGTCGGCTCGCCTGTGGTGGCGCGACCCGCCGTGGGACAACGCCACCAGCGAGTTCCTGCCCTGCGTCGGCTTCGGCGTGCTGGTGGCGCTGGCGGTGCAGTTCCTGGTGCGCTATGCCGCGCTGCGCTCGACCAAGCTCGAGATCGGCCTCGCGCTGCAATGCCTGCTGATCCCGGCCAGCCTCGCGCTCGCCGGGCCGCATCGCCTGTACACGATGACGAGCGGCTGGTACCTGCTGCTGTCGGCCGAGGTGATGGCGGCCGTCACGCTGTACCTGCGCGTGACCTGGCGCAAGGGGCCGGACGGCCGCGCCGACTTCTGGCCGATGGCCTTCATGCTGATGGGCGTCGGCGTGCTGGTCCTGATCGACCTGGCGACGCAGCACGGCTGGGTCTCGTGGCTGCCGGTGCACGTGCTGCACTTCAGCATGCCGCTGATGTTCATCGCGGTCGCCGCGCGCCAGGTCCACATCTTCGGGCGCGCGCTGCAGGTGGCCGAGGCGAGCCGCAATTCGCTGGAGAGCCGCATCAACGAGGTCACCGCCGAGATCGAGCGCAACTTCTCGCAGATGGCCGAGCTGCGCGTCGAGCAGGTCACCGAGAAGGAGCGCAAGCGCATCGCCGCCGACCTGCACGACGACCTGGGCGCCAAGCTGCTGACCATCGTGCACACCAGCGAGAGCGAGCGCATCTCCACGCTGGCGCGCGAGGCGCTCGAGGAGATGCGCCTGTCGGTGCGCGGCCTCACCGGCAAGCCGATGCAGGTGGCCGATGCGCTGGCCGACTGGCGCGCCGAGACGGTGTCGCGCCTGAGCCAGGCCAACATCGAGGCCGACTGGCGCAGCCCCACCGAAGACGTGCACCAGCAGCTGTCGGCGCGCGCCTTCGTGCAGACCACCCGCATCCTGCGCGAGGCGGTCAGCAACATCATCAAGCACAGCGGCGCCTCGCACTGCAAGGTGCGCTGCAGCATCGGCGAGCATGATTTCGTGCTGGTCGTGCAGGACAACGGCAAGGGCATCCCGATGGAACTCGACGGCAAGCTCGACCGCGGCCACGGGATGGCCAGCATGAAGCACCGCGCCAAGCAGATGCAGGGGCAGTGCCTGGTCGAATCCGGGCCAGGCTACGGCACGGTGATCCGCCTCACATTGCCGCTGTAAAGCGCACAATCCGGGCGGCACATCTTCTCTTGCGCCGCTGCTACGATCCAAGATCCCTCGAGGACACCCCATGAACAAGATCCTGCTGCTCGAAGACCTGCCCGAGATCCGCGCCTGGGTGAAGGCCCTGGTGACGCAGGTGTTTCCGCAGGCGCAGATCTCCGAAAGCGCCCGCGTGCACGACGCGCTGGCGCTGATCAGCGCCGAGCGTTTCGATGTCGCGCTGGTCGACCTGGGCCTGCCGGATGGTTCCGGCGTCGACGTGGTCGCGGCGCTGCGCGAATCGCAGCCCGAGGCGCAGTCGGTGGTGGTCACCATCCACGACGACGACGACCACCTGTTCCCCGCGCTGCAGGCCGGCGCGTTCGGCTACCTGCTGAAAGAGCAGCCGCGCGAGCATTTCGTCGAGCAGCTGCAGCGCATCAGCCAGGGCGAGCCGCCGCTGACGCCGTCGATCGCGCGCCGCGTGATCGCCTATTTCGCGGCGCAGAACAAGCCGCAGGAGCGCCCGCAGAACCTGCCGCACGTCTCGCTGACCGACCGCGAGAACGAGGTGCTGCTGTGGGTCGCCAAGGGCTTCACGCTGCCGGAGATCGGCACGCAGCTGAACCTGTCGCGCCACACGATCGCCGACTACGTGAAGCAGATCTACCGCAAGCTCAACGTCAGCTCGCGGGCGGAAGCAGCGCTCGAGGCGCAGCGCCTGGGCCTGTTCCGCCGATGATCGGCCGGCTGAGCGGCCTGCTGGCAGAGAAGAACCCGCCCCAGTTGCTGGTGGACGTCGGCGGCGTCGGCTACGAGGTCGACGTGCCGATGAGCACCTTCTACAACCTGCCCGTGCTCGGCGAGCGCGTGACGCTGCTGACGCATTTCGTCGTGCGCGAGGACGCCCAGGTGCTGTTCGGCTTTCTGACAGCCGAGGAGCGCGCGACCTTCCGGCTGCTGGTGAAGATCTCCGGCGTCGGGCCGCGCACGGCCTTGTCGATCCTGTCGGGGCTGAGCGTCGGCGAGCTGGCGCAGGCGATATCGCTGCAGGAGAGCGGCCGGCTGATCAAGGTGCCGGGCATCGGCAAGAAGACGGCCGAGCGGCTGCTGCTGGAGCTGAAGGGCAAGCTCGGCGCCGACCTGGCGGTGCCGGCCAGCGTCGCGAGCGATGCGCAGGCCGACATCCTGCAGGCGCTGGTGGCGCTGGGCTACAGCGACCGCGAGGCCGCGGCCGCATTGAAGAGCCTGCCAGCCGATGTCGGCGTGAGCGAAGGCATCAAGCTCGCGCTGAAGGCCCTCGCGCGCTGATGCCTCGTCAGTGGCTGTGATCGGCCGCGGCCGCCTCGACGTTCACCGTCACCGTCACCTCGCCCGCCTTCTCGAACTTCAGCCGCAGCGGGAACTTGTCGCCCTCCTTCAGCGGCGCCTTCAGCCCGAGGATCATCAGGTGCAGCGCGCCGGGCTTCAGTTCGACGTACTTGCCGGCCGGCACGTCGATCGCCGCCACCTCGCGCATGCGCATCACGTCGCCCTCCATCTTCATCGTGTGCAGCTCGGTCGCTTTGCCGACATCGGCGCTGGCCGACAGCAGGCGGTCGTCGGCCTTGCCGCGGTTCTCCAGCCGCAGGAAGGCGCCGCCGGTCGGCTGCCCCGGCGCGGTCGCGCGCGCATACGGGTGGCCGATGGCGATCTCGCCGAGCATGAATTCATGGGCCTGGGCTGCTGCGGCGGCGAGCGAGACCAGGGCGGTGGCGGCAAGGCGGGTGAGGAGGGTGTTCAGGGTCATGACAGGGGTCCGTTTGAGGGAGGCATTCACAGGTCGTACCGCAGCTCCGCACTGTAGGTGCGTTGCGGGTACGGGTGGAAATTCCAGTAGGAGTAGTTGTTCAGGTTGTCGATGCCGAAGGCGGCGTGCCATTGCCTGTCGATCGCGAAGCGCACCCGCAGGTCGGTCGTGAAGTACTTCGACGTGCCCATGTAGGTGAAGCCATTGGTGTCGCTGTTGTCCAGGCTGCCGTACTGCCGGCCGCTGTAGCGCGCGCCGTAGCTGACGGTCCAGCGCTCGTCGACGCGCCAGGCCGCCAGCGCGCTCGCCCGCCAGCGCGGCACGCGCGGCTGCCACTTGCCGACGGTGTCGCCCGGCGTGCTCACGTACCCGCTGTTGGCGACGATCTTCGAGTCGGCATACGTCACGCTGCCCTGCAGGTCGAGCCCGCGCCACAGCACGTTCTCGCGCTGGGCGGCGGCTTCGAGGCCGGTGGTGCGCACGTGGTCGACGTTCTGCACGCTGTTCGTCACCGGCGTCACGTTCGGCAGCGGCTGGCTGTACAGCGCATCGTGCGTGTCCTCGTGGAACAGCGTCAGGCGCAGCGTGCCGGCATCGGCCAGCGTCCATTCGGAGCTGAGTTCCGAGGTCCAGGAGCGCTCGGGCCGCAGGTCCGGGTTCGCGATGGTGCTGATGCCGGTCGCGGTGGCCGCGCCCTGGTACAGCTCGGACACCGTCGGAAACCGCAGCGCGCGCCCGGCCGAGGCCTTCAGCACCCAGCCCTCGCGCAACTCATGCGAGAGCGCGGCCTTCGGCGACCAGGCGGTCTCGCTGCGCTGCGGGTGCGCATACGGCGTGAACGTGCCGGTCTGCGTCAGGCCGTCGAAGGCCTGCCAGCGCTCGCCGCGCAGCCCGAACACCGCCATCCAGCCATCGGCGACACGCCAGGCGTCCTGGCCGAACACCGAGCGCAGCCGCGTGTTGCCGTTGAAACGGGCGTTGACCGTGCCGCTTTCCTGGTCGATCCAGTCCGCCAGGCCGTAGACGGTGGTGCGCAGGCGGAAGCTGTCCTGCTGCAGCCCGGCGTCGACCACATGGGCGCTGCCCTCGCCACCCGGCCGCCAGGTGCCGCGCGCCGACAGCGTGTTCCAGCCGGTGCCGTTCAGGTCGGTCGCGCTGCCGTTGCCGCCGTCGAGCATCGGTTGCGACAACGCCGGCTGCTGCGTCGAACCGGCCGCCGGCTTGCGGCTCAGGTCGCGGCGGTAGTCGTAGACGCTCGCGGCCAGCTCCCAGTCGAACGCGCCGCCCGTGTTCTGCTTCAGCGACAGCGCCTGCATCAGGTGCGCCAGCCCGTCGCGGTTGGTCACGCCACTGAGCACCGGCGCCACGTACTGGTCCGAGCGCCCGACCGCGTCGTTGCGCCACCAGCCGAGCGTGTAGCTCGCCCGCAGGTCGGTGGCCAGGTCGTACGCGAGCTTCAGCTTCAGGTGGTCCTGCACCGTGCGGTACTGCGTGCTGGTGCCGCGCACGTACCAGGGCTTGCCGGTCTTGTCGGTGTCCGGCACGGCGCCGGCGGTCGGCGTGGCCGTGGTGTCGAACACCAGCGGCTGGCCTTCGCTGTCGAGCCGGTTCGCGTTGATCCACCACGACCAGCCGCCATGGCGGTCGCCGAGCGAAGCGCTGGTCTGCCAGCCGTTGTAGGTGGTGTCGGTGCCGTAGAGCTGGAACGGCTGCGAGAACGCGCCGACCATCGCATGGGCCTCGAACTTCGACGGCATGCGCGTCAGGTAGTCGACCACCGCGCCGGCCGAGTTGCCGGGGTAGGCCGCCGAGAACGGGCCGTACAGCACGTCGACGCGCTCGATCTCTTCCGGCGTCACCAGCCCCCAACGCGGCGCGAAGCTCGCGCCGTTGCCGAGCAGGTTCGACAGCAGGATGCCATCGGCATACACCAGCGAGCGCGCGCTGTTGCCGGTGCCCGACGCACGCGTCGACAGCACCGCGTGGTTGTAGTCGCCGGCATAGCGCTTGCGCACCAGCAGGCTGGGCAGGTACTTCAGCGCGTCTTCGCTGTCGGTCGCGTTGATGCTGGCCTGCACCTGCGCGCCGCTGATGCCTTCGATGGTGGTCGGGATCTGCGATGGCAGCGAGCCGCGGCGGCCGCCAGTCACGGTGACCACGCCCAGGTGCTTGACGGGTGCCGCGGCATCGTCGCTTGCAGCGCGGGTGGCAGCGGTGTCTTCATCGGCCCATGCCGCCATCGGCAGGCAGGCCAGCAGCGCCAGCGCCGCACGGGCGGCTGGCGTGAATCGGTACATCACGGAATGCTCCTGAACAGGACCGGGCGCACGACGCCGCGGTCGATCACACGGGCCGTCGGTGCGCCACGCGCACCGCGGCCAAGGCGGTGGGTTCAGGTGAGCGGGGGTGGGCCGTGCTTGAGCCGGGCGATCCAGTCGGCCTCGGCATCGGGGATCGGCGCGCCGGCGCGCACCGGCAGC
>NZ_JBFUGW010000074.1:0-25237 GCF_056402735.1 Rhizobacter sp. P3_C12 | reverse complement strand
CGCCTGTGGCGCCGCCCGCTGCCGCGCCCGCGCCTGCTGCGCCGCCGGCACCGGTGTCGGCCGCGGTGGCGTGCTCGAACTTCACGGCGGTGATGGGCGATTCGGGGTTCCCGCGCGAGGCGATCCGCCAGGGGATCGACAAGGGCGAGGTGCTGATCCAGTTCACGCTGAGCGCCAGTGGCGAGATCAAGGACATGAAGGTGCTGAAGTCGACGCACCCGGTCTTTGCGCGCAACAGCCTGAGGGTGGTGGGCGAATACAAGTGCCAGGGCCAGGGCAAGGACGTGCAGGTGCTGGCGCCGTTCAGCTACAAGCTGGAGTGAACGCCCGGGCGACCTGAAGACTCCGCTGGATCACTGACTTTCGTTGCGACGAGGGCCCTGACCGGGGCCATGAATTCACAAATTTCTCTAGAGATTGGAAACACCATGTCTTTGTTTTCTCTGCGCTCACTGACCATGGCTCTGAGCCTTGCTGTTGCCGCCACGGTGTTCGTGGCCCCTCAAGCTGCGCAAGCGCAGGCCTCGGCSCCGGCCGCTGAAGCGCCGGCCSCGGTGGCWGCMCCGGCGGCGCCGGTGGCGGTGCCGGGTGCGGTGACGAAGGAGTCGGTGGACAACCCGTACGGGCTGAGCGCGCTGTGGGCGCAGGGCGACTTCGTGGCGCGCGGCACGCTGATCATCCTGGTGATCATGAGCATGGGCAGCTGGTACATCCTGGTGACCAAGCTGTTCGAGAGCTTCAAGATCAGCGGCGAGGCGCGTGCGGCGCGCAAGAGCTTCTTCAAGTCGGCGAGCCTGAACGACGGCGTCGCGACGCTGAAGGACGGCAGCGCGTTCCGCTTCATTGCCGAGACGGCGATCGAGGCGGGCGACCACCACGAGGGCGAGCTGACCGCGAACATCGACCGCAACACCTGGGTGGGCGTGAGCGTGCAGCGCGCGATCGACAACGTGCAAAGCCGCCTGCAGGACGGCCTGGCCTTCCTGGCGACGGTGGGTTCCACCGCGCCGTTCGTGGGGCTGTTCGGCACGGTGTGGGGCATCTATCACGCGCTGACGGCGATCGGCATTGCCGGCCAGGCGTCGATCGACAAGGTGGCGGGCCCGGTGGGCGAGGCGCTGATCATGACGGCCATTGGTCTCGCGGTGGCGGTGCCGGCGGTGCTGGGCTACAACTGGCTGGTGCGTCGCAACAAGGTGACGATGGAGTCGGTGCGCAGCTTCGGGGCGGACCTGCACGGGGTGTTGCTGGGCAGCCGCTCGACGCTGCGCGGCGGCGGCCGCTGATCGCGACGACCTCCTGAGAAAAGGAGCAACGCGATGGCCATGAACGTGGGTAGTGGAGACGGGGACGACGACGAGGTCGTCTCCAGCATCAACACGACGCCGCTGGTGGACGTGATGCTGGTGCTGCTGATCATCTTCCTGATCACGGTGCCGGTGGTGACGCAGACGGCGCCGGTGAGCCTGCCGAAGGAGACCAACATTGCGCGGGTGACGAAGCCGGAGAACATCGAGATCTCGGTGACGAAGGACGGCGACGTGTTCTGGAACGCGCAGGCGGTGGCGGACAACAACGCGCTGGTGGCGAGGCTGAAGAAGGTGTCGGTGCTGACGCCGCAGCCGGAGATCCACATCCGGGGCGACGAGAAGAGCCGCTACGAGTCGGTGGGTCGGGTGGTGTTCGCGTGCCAGCGCGCGGGCATCCAGAAGATCAGCTTCGTGACGGAACCGCCGCCGCGCGGCTGAGGTCGGACCCCAGAGACAAGGACCAAGCAAATGGGAATGAACGTAGGCTCCGGCRGSGGMAGTGGYGAYCCCGACGTGATGGTGGAGATGAACACGACGCCGCTGATCGACGTGATGCTGGTGTTGCTGATCATGCTGATCATCACGATCCCGATCCAGCTGCACTCGGTGAACCTGAACATGCCCACGGGCAGCCCGCCGCCGCCGCTGCGCGACCCGGTGGTGGTGACGATCGACATCGACTTCGACGGCACGATCCTGTGGAACGGTGAAGTGGTGCCGGACCGCACGGTGCTGGAGACGAAGCTGGCGGCGACGGCGGCGRTCGCCGACCAGCCCGAGGTGCACATCCGCCCGAACAAGCTGGTGGAGTACAAGTCGGTGGCGATGGTGCTGGCCAGTGCGCAGCGGCTCGGGGTGGCCAAGCTGGGCATGGTGGGCAACGAGCAGTTCATCAAGTGAGCACGGCCATGAAGCTGAAACCCCTGGTGGCCGCCGCGCTGYTGGCCGTGGCGCTGACGAGCACGTACGCACAGGACGCGGTGCGCCCGGACATCGGCAAGCCGCTGCAAGCGGCGGGCGACCTGATCAAGGCCGGCAAGTACAAGGAAGCGCTCGCCAAGGTGCGCGACGCCGACGCGGTGCCGAACAAGAACGCGAGCGAGAGCTACACGATCGAGCGCATGCGCATCGCGGCAGCCTCGGGCGCGGGCGATGCGGAGACGGCCGGYAARTCGTTCGAGGCGCTCGCGGCCACCGGCAAGCTGGCGCCGGCCGACAAGCTGCGCATGCTGGAGTCGCTGGCCGGGACCGCCTACCGGGCCAAGGACTACGCGAAGACGATGCAGTGGGGCCAGCGCTACTTCAAGGAAGGTGGCGCGAGCGGCACGGTGCGCACGCTGCTGATCCAGAGCCAGTACCTGGGCGGYGACTTCGCCGGCGCGGCGCGCGAGCTGCAGGTGGAGATCAAYGCSTCSGAGAAGGCGGGGCAGGCRCCGGCCGAAGACCGGCTGAAGCTGCTGGCGAACGCGACGCAGCGCATGAACGACACCAACGCGTACGTGTGGGCGGTCGAGAAGCTGGTGACGTACTACCCGCAGAAGCAGTACTGGACGGACCTGCTGGGGCGGCTGCAGCGCAAGCCGAACTTCAGCGACCGGCTGGCGCTGGACACGTACCGGCTGAGCCTCGCGACGGGGGCGACGAGCGCGCCGGCCGACTACATGGAGATGGTGCAGCTGGCGGTGCAGGCGGGCAGCCTGAACGAGGCGCAGCAGGCGATGGACAAGGGCTTCGCGGCGGGGGTGCTGGGCGTGGGCCCGGAGGCCGAGCGGCACAAGCGGCTGAAGGACYTGGTGGCCAAGCGGCTGGCCGAGGCGAAGGCGGGCCAGGCGCAGGCGCTGACGGAGGCGAAGGCSGCCAAGGACGGCGGCGAGYTGCTGGCGATCGGCCTGGACCAGGTCTACGGCGGGCAGGCCAGGCCGGGGCTGGAGCTGATGCAGCAGGGCATCGCGAAGGGCACGAAGCGGCCCGATGACGCGAAGCTGCACCTGGCGATTGCGCAGCTGGTGGCGGGCGACCATGCGAAGTCGGCCGCGACCTTCCGGACCGTGCAGGGCAACGATGGCACGGCCGATCTCGCGCGGCTGTGGGCCTTGTACGCCCGCAAGAAGTGACTTGACGCCCGGGCTCCCCGCCCGGGCCACAAAACAGTGGCGCGCTCCGGCTTGGACTGGTATCGTTGCCCTCGATCGCCCTGCAACGGGGCGATCCTCCAGACTTGGTGCAGGCACTGCACTGTCTGACAAGCGCATGTAAGCGCTTGAATTCAAACGAAAAATCCTGCTGCTAAGACAACTCTAATACCAATTGACTTATTGGTATTGCTGGTACTAAACTGGTTTCATCGCGGGCTCGATGCCCGCCCATGAACAACGTGCCAGAGAGCAGTCGATGATCGAATACCTGATCGGCGTGGATGGAGGCGGCACCGGCACCCGGGCCCTCGTCGCGCGCCGTGCCGGGGCGGTGCTGGGGCGGGGCGAAGCCGGCCCGTCGGCGCTGGGCCAGGGCATCGAGCCGGCGTGGCAGCAGATCGAGCTGGCGGTCGCCCGCGCCTTCGATGCGGCCGGCGTCGCCCGGCCCGCCCTCGCGCAGTGCGCCCTCGGCGCCGGCCTGTCCGGCATGAGCAATGCGCCGTGGCGCGATGCCTTCCTGGCGCAGAACCCTGGCTACGCAAAGCTGCTCGGCGAGACCGATGGCTTCGCGATGCTCGTCGGCGCGCATGAAGGCCGCCCCGGTGCGCTGCTCGCGGCCGGCACCGGCAGCATCGGCGAGGTGTGGCGCGCCGATGGCACGCGCGCCAGCGTCGGCGGCTGGGGCTTCCCGGTCGGCGACGAAGGCAGCGGTGCCTGGCTCGGCCTGCGGGCGATGCGCATCGCCCAGTGCGCGATGGATGGCCGCCTGCCCACCGGCCCGCTGGCGCGCCGCGTCTGGGCGCAGTGCGGCGAAGACGCCGAGACGCTGCAGGCCTGGTGCGGCCGCGCCGGCCAGTTCGCGTATGCGCAGCTCGCGCCGGCCGTGTTCGACACCGAAGACAGCGACCCGGCCGCCGCGCAATTGCTGGTGCGCGCGGTGTCCGAGCTCGAGGCGATCGCCCGCGCGCTGGACCCGGCCGGCGAACTGCCGCTCGCGGTGCTCGGCAGCGTCGGCCAGCGCCTGTCGCCCCGCCTTTCACCTGCGCTGCTCGCGCGCTGCGTCGCCGTCGCCGACGGGCCGGCCGCCGGCGCGCTGACCCTGATCCGACGCGAGGTCGAGACCGACCGATGAAGAAACCCCTGTTCGATTTCAAGCCCGACGCGCGCGACAGCTCGCCGCTGTACGTGCAGCTGGCCCGCAAGCTGGGGCAGGCGATCCGCGACGGCCGCTACCAGGCCGACGAGGCGCTGCCGTCCGAGCGCGTGCTGTCGGAGTCGCTCGACGTGTCGCGCGTGACCGCGCGCAAGGCCATCGACCAGCTGGTCGAGCAAGGCCTGATCGTGCGCCGCCGCGGCTCGGGCAACTACATCGCACCGCGCATCGAGCAGCCGCTGTCGCGGCTGACGAGCTTCTCCGAAGAGCTGCACCAGCGCGGCTACACGCCGAGCTCGCAATGGCTCGAGCGCAGCATCACCGCGGCGGTGCCCGACGAGCAGCTGAGCCTGGGCCTGTCGCCCGGTGCGCGCGTCGCGCGGCTGGAGCGGCTGCGCCTGGCCGACGAGGTCGTGATGGCCTACGAGGTCAGCGTGCTGCCGCAGAGCGTGCTGCCGCAGCCCGAGCTGGTCGACGGCTCGCTGTACGAATACCTGACCGCCACCCGCCAGGCGCCGGTACGCGCGCTGCAGCACATCCGCGCGCTGAATGCGCAGCCGCGGCTCGCCGAGCAGCTCGGCGTGCCGGTCGGGCAGGCGGTGCTGTTCATCACCCGGATCGGCTACCTGGAAACCGGCCAGGCGGTCGAGCTGACCCATTCCTATTGCCGAAGCGATTACTACGACTTCGTCGCCGAAATGAGAAGAGACGCATGAGCACCCACCTGCAAGGCAAGGTCCTCACCCCCCAAGGATTCGTCGACGGCCGCATCGAGTTCGACGCCGACGGCCGCATCGTGCGCGTCGAAGGCACGCCGATCGACGTGCGCAAGGTGCGCGACAAGGCCGGCGCCATCGTGCTGCCCGGCTTCATCGACCTGCACGTGCATGGCGGTGGTGGGCACGACATCATGGAAGGCGGCGATTCGGCGGCGCGCGTGTCCGAGCTGCATGCGCGCCATGGCACCACCGCGCTGCTGGCGACGACGATGACCGCACCGATGAGCGACCTCGAGCTCGCGTTCGCCGGCCTCAAGTCGGTGTGCGCGACCCGCAGCCCGAAGGGCGCGCGCGTGCTGGGCGTGCATCTCGAAGGCCCGTACATCAACGGCGGCAAGCTCGGCGCGCAGCCGAACTTCGCGCGGCCGGTGCAGACCGCCGAGCTGGCGCGCCTGAACGAGCTGGCACCGATCCGCCTGATCACGCTGGCGCCCGAGATCGCCGGCAACATGGACCTGATCGAGTCGCTGTGCGCCGCGGGCTTCCGTGTGCAGCTCGGCCACACGCTGGGCAGCTACGAGGACGGCGTCGAGGCGCTCAGGCGCGGCGCGGGCGGCTTCACGCATTTGTTCAACGCGATGAGCGGGCTGCACCACCGCGAGCCCGGCATGGTCGGTGCAGCACTCGCGCATGCGAAGTACTCCGAGATCATTCCGGACCTGCTGCATGCGCACAAGGGCGCGATCCGCGTCGCGCTGCGCGCCATCCCGCACCTCTACTGCGTCACCGATTCGACCGCCGCCGCCGGCATGCCCGACGGTGACTACCGGCTCGGCCGCCACAAGGTCACCAAGTGCCTGGGCGGCGTGYGGCTGGCCGACGGCACGCTGGCCGGATCGACCCTCACCATGGACCAGGCGCTGCGCAACCTGGTCAACGAGCTGGACATGGACCTGATCGACGCGTCGCGCCGCGTCTCCACCCATGCGGCCGACTACCTCGGCGCCTCGGACCGCGGGCGCTTGTCTGCCGGCGCCTGGGGCGATGCCGTCGTGCTCGACCGCGACCTCATTGTTTCGGACGTCTATGTTGAAGGAAGCTCGATTGAACTCGCGCATGCTGGCTGAGGCCCGCGAAGCCCCCTCTGCGGTCGCACGGCAACTGGCCGAGAACGACCAGGCCTACAGCGATTTCGGTGCCTTGCTGCGCAGCAAGCCGCCGGGCTCGGTGCTGACCGTCGCGCGCGGCAGCTCCGACCATGCGGCCCACTTCATGGCCTACCTGATCATGGCGCGCATGGGCCGGCTGGTGACCTCGCTGCCGATGTCGCTGATCACGCTGTACCAGTCGCAGATCGCCTGCGACGGGCTGGCGGCCATGGCCTTCTCGCAATCGGGCCAGAGCCCCGACCTGGTCGCGCCGATGCGCTACTTCACCGACGGCGGCGCCTGCACCGCGGCCTTCGTCAACGACCCGGAGTCGCCGCTCGCGAAGGCCGCGCAGTGGGTGTTCCCGCTGCACGCCGGTGCCGAGACCAGCGTCGCCGCGACCAAGAGCTTCATCACGCAGATGGTGGCCGGCGCGCGCACCGTGGCCGCCTGGCAGGACGACCTGGTGCTGCAGGCCGCGCTGTCGGCGCTGCCCGGCGTGCTGTCGCGTGCCGCGCATGCCGACTGGACGCCGGCGGTCGATGCGCTGGTCAACGCCGACAAGCTGTTCGTGATCGGCCGCGGCACCGGGCTGCCGGTCGCGCTGGAGGCGGCGCTGAAGTTCAAGGAGACCTGCGCGATCCAGGCCGAGGCGTTCTCGGGCGCCGAGGTCAAGCACGGCCCGATGGCGCTGATCGACGAAGGCTATCCGCTGCTGATCTTCGCGCCGCGCGGCCCGGCGCAGGCCGGCCTGCTGGCGCTCGCCGACGAGATGCGTGCGCGCGGCGCCAAGGTGCTGCTGGCGGCACCCGGCGGCACGCCGCACGCGAACCTGCCGATCGTCGAGACCGCGTCGATCGAGCTCGACCCGATCTCGGTCGTGCAGAGCTTCTATCCGATGGTCGAGGCGCTGGCGCGTGCGCGCGGCTTCGATCCCGACAAACCGAAGTTCCTGGCCAAGGTGACGAGGACGCAATGAGCACGGTATTCCATCCAGGGCAGTTGGTGATGGTCAACATCCCAGGGAAGCACCTGGATGGATCGACCGCTGCCTTCCTGCGCGAACACCACATCCGCGCGATCTGCCTGTTCCGCTGGAACCTCGGCACCGAGGCCGAGGTGCGCCGGCTCACCGCCGACCTGCGCGAAGCGATGGGCGAGCACGCGCTGATCGGCATCGACCAGGAAGGCGGCTCGGTGGTGCGCTCGACCTTCCTGCCGCAGGCGCCGGCCGCGATGGCGCTCGGCGCGGCCGGCGACCAGGCAATGGCCGAGGAGGTCGGCGCGGCGGTCGCGCGCGGCCTCGCGAGCCTCGGCATCAACTGGAACTTCGCGCCGGTGCTCGACGTGAACAACAACCCGGCCAACCCGGTGATCGCCGAGCGCAGCTTCTCGGAAGACCCGCTGGCGGTGACCAAGCTGGCCGGCGCGTGGATGCGCGGCTCGCTGCGCGAAGGCGTGGCCTGCTGCGTGAAGCACTTTCCGGGGCACGGCGACACGCACGTCGATTCGCACCGCGACCTGCCCGAGGTGAACAAGTCGCTGGCCCAGCTGGAGGCGCTGGAGTTCGTGCCGTTCCGCGCGCTGCGCCACGAGGCGCCGGCGATGATGACGGCGCACATCGTCTACCCGCAGCTCGACCCCGAGCACCCGGCGACGCTGTCGCGCCGCGTGCTGGGCACGCTGCTGCGCGAGAGCTGGGGCTACGACGGCGTCGTGATCACCGACTCGCTGGTGATGAAGGCGATCCACGACCGCTACGGCCACGACCGCGCCGCGGTGCTCGCGCTGCAGGCCGGCGCCGACATGGTGATGGCGCTCGGCACGCAGGACGAGCAGCTGGCCGCGATCCGCGCCATCCAGCGCGCGCAGGCGAGCGGCGACCTGGGCGCCGAGAAGCTCGCCAAGGCGAACGCGCGGCTCGACCGGCTGGCCGCCCGCTACCCGGTGCGCCATGCCGACTACACGCCGGCGCAGCATGAGCGCGACGACGACCTGATGCACCGCGCCTGGGCCGCCGGCCTGACGACGCGCGGCACCGCGCCGGTGCTGCGCCGCGACCACCGGCTGCGCGTGTTCACGCAGCGCGCGKTGCCGAGCGACGGCGTGTCCGAAGCCGGCCTCGCGGGTGCGCAGGTGGCCGAGCTGTTCGGCGGCTTCGCGAGCGTCGACATGGTCGAGCTCGACGTGCTGGCCGAGCTCGACTGGTCGACGATCCCGCGCGACGGCCGCCTGAACGTCGTCGTCTCGAACCACCGCGACCGCTACGACGCGCGCGCCAAGGCGTGGCGCGCCGACCTGCACGTCGTGCTGTGGAACCCGTACCAGGCGCTGGACATCCCGGCGCCCGCCGTCATCACCTGGGGCTATGCCACCGGGGCGCTGGTCGCGCTGCGCGACTGGCTCGAACGCCGCACCACCGCACCCGGCCGCTCGCCGGTGCGGCTGGACACCCGTCGCTGATCCACACCGAAGTTCCTGGAGTCCTCCCGCATGTCCACCGCCACGAAGGGTTCGCCGATCCGCTGGGTGCCGAGCCTCTACCTCGCGCAGGGGCTGCCGTTCTTCGCGGTCAACGTGATCGCGCAGCAGATGCTGATCAGCATGCAGGTGCCCAACGAGCAGATCACGCGCTGGCTCGGCGTGCTGAGCCTGGCCTGGGGCATCAAGTGGCTGTGGAGCCCGTTCCTCGAACTGGCGCCGAGCAAGAAATCGGTGGTGATCGTGTTCCAGCTGCTCGGCGCGGGCGGGCTCGCGCTGACGGCGATCGCGCTGCACCTGCCGGCGTTCTTCGTGATCGCCGTCATCGCGCTCGCGCTGGTGTCGCTCGCGTCGGCGACGCACGACGTGGCCTCCGACGGGCTGTACATCGCGAGCCTCGACAACAAGGCGCAGGCCGAGTACGCCGGCTGGCAGGGCGCGTTCTTCAACGTCGCGCGCTTCGTGTCGGCCGGCGGCCTGCTGATCCTGGCCGGCTCGCTCGAGAAATCGGTCGGCGTGCCGGCCGCCTGGACCGCGATCTTCCTGATGCTGGCCGCCGCGATGGTGGTGCTCGGGCTCTACAACGCGTGGTCTCTGCCGGGCACGCGCAACGTGCCGGCCGATGCCGGCTCGGCCGCCGACGTGAGCCGCACGCTGTGGCACGTGATCCAGGATTTCCTGCGCAAGCCGGGCATCTGGCTGGCGATCCTCTTCATCATCCTGTTCCGCGCCAGCGAGGGGCAGATCCAGACCATCGGGCCGATCTTCCTGCGCGCCGCGCGCGACGTGGGCGGGCTCGGCCTCAGCACCGACCAGGTCGGCTGGGCCTACGGCACGGCCGGCACGATCGCGTTCATCGCCGGCAGCATCGTCGGCGGCTACTTCGCCGCGTGGCTGGGGCTGAAGCGCGCGATGGTGTGGCTGATCCTCGCGATGAACCTGCCGAGCATCGCATTCGTCTTCCTCAGCATCGCGATGCCGACGAACTTCGGCGTGATCGCCGCGGCGCTGAGCCTGGAGATGTTCGGCTACGGCTTCGGCTTCGTCGGCGTGATCCTGTACCTGATGCAGGTGGTGTCGGTGGGGCGCTACCAGACGGCGCACTACGCGATCGGCTCCGGCGTGATGGGGCTGGGCATGAGCCTGTTCCGCACCATCAGCGGTGACATCCAGGTGGCGCTCGGCTACCAGAACTTCTTCCTGTGGGGGCTGGCGTGCGCGGTGCCGGTGCTGATCCTCGCGCGCTTCGTGCCGCTCGAGTCGAAGCCGGCCGAGCCCGCTGCGCCGGCGCAGGTGGTCGAGGCCTGAGCACGCGATGACGATGCGCCGCCTGTCACTTGCTGCATGCGTCCTCGCCGGCTCGTTGCTGGCCGGATGTGCCAGCGTGCCTACTCCGGCACCGGACGCCGGCGTGTTCTTCGACGACTTCAGCCAGCCGAGCGTCGCCGCATTGGCCGCCGGCGGCTGGACGGTGCGCGACCAGCGCGGCCACCCCGGCATCGAGGGCGCCGGCTGGGGCGCCGGGGCGCTGTCGCTGGTCGACGACCCGGCGCAGCCCGGCAACCGGCTGCTGCGCCTGAGCGCGCGCACCGACGGCACGCCCGCCGGCACGACGCAGGCCCAGCTGTGCCACGCTCGCAAGTACCTCGAAGGCACCTACGCCGCGCGCATCCGCTTCAGCGACGCTCCGGTGCAGGGGCCTGACGGCGACGTGCTGGTGCAGACCTTCTACACGGTGAGCCCGCTGCGCTTCCCGTACGACCCGCAGTACAGCGAGCTCGACTGGGAGTACCTGCCGAACGGCGGCTGGGGCGATGCGCGCACGCGGCTCTACGGCGTGACCTGGCAGACCGTGCGCCTCGACCCGTGGGATGCCTACAACCAGCCGCTGCAGCACTTCGCGGCGCTGGGGCCCTCGGGCGGCGGCTGGCACGTGCTGATGATGCAGGTGGCCGGTGGCAAGAGCCGCTTCTTCCTCGACGGCCGGCAGCTCGATGAACATGGCGGGCGCAACTACCCGGTGGTGCCGATGGCGATCGCGTTCAGCCAGTGGTTCGTGCCGGCGGGGCAGCTGGCCGGCGTGTCGGCGCCGCGCGCGTATGAGGAGGATGTCGACTGGGTCTACCACGCGCGCAACCGCGTGATGACGCCCGCCGAGGTGGCGCAGGCGGTGCAGGCGCTGCGCCGCGCCGGGCAGACCGCCGTCGACACCGTGCCGGCGGCCGAGCCGCCGCTCACCTCCACCTGCGACTTCTGAGGTCACGCCGTGCAGCCCGCGCCCATTCACATGAACGCACGCCGCACGGATCGCCTTCCGGCCTCAGCCGGCGTTCAGCTCGGCGACGAAGTCGTACATGTCGCCGCGGTAGAAGCTCTGCGAGAGCTCGATCGCCCGGCCATCGCGCAGGTAGCCCAGCCGCTCGACCAGCAGCCCGGCGTCGCCGACGTTCGCCTCGAGCAGCCGCGCCTGCTCGGCGTTCAGCAGCAGCGCCCGCAGCCGCTGCAGCGCGCGCACCGGGCGGTTGCCCTGCTGCTCGAGCGCCGCGTACAGCGAATCGCCCACCGCCTCGAGCGACGGCAGGCAGCCCGCCACCACGGTCGCGATCTCGATCGCCATCGGCGCGTCGTCGGCGTAGCGCAGCCGGTTGAAGCGGTAGACCAGCGCGCCGGGGCTCAGCGCGAGCTTCAGCGCCTCTTCCGGCGTCACCGTGCCCTGCGAGCGTTTCAGCCACACGCTGTGCGGGCGGCTGCCGCGGGCGCGCATGTCCTCGGAGAACGAGGTCAGCTTCGCGAAGTTCTTCTCGACGCGCGAGGACACGAAGTTGCCCGACCCCTGCCGGCGCACCAGCCAGCCTTCTTCGGCCAGCCCCTCGATCGCTCGGCGCACCGTGATGCGCGAGACCGCGAAATCCTCGGCGAGCTGGCGCTCGGAGGGCAGGGCGTCGTCGGGCCCCAGCACGCGGCGCTCGATGGCCTCGCGCACCGCACGCTGCAGCTGTTGGTACAGCGGCAGGCTGTGATTCGGGTCCAGCGGCTTGAGCACCTGGGCCAATGTCGTCATGCGAACCCCTTTGTTTTATCCGGCTCGTGCGGCCGGGTTGCGGCGATCTCTCAAGGGCAGATGGTGATGGACCATACCAATTCAATACAAGAAGTCCAAAAGGACCGCACGAATGACAGTTTCGATGGCCCTCGGACCGCACTTTACATCAGTGGTTTCCCCGTGGTTGCTGGCTGACGACGCTATTGCAATCGCGTGAAATTGGTAGCATAGTGGCCTCTAGTGGTAGCTTACTGGTACTAGAACTGGCATCAAAAGCGTCACGGTTCTCGGGGGAAGGAGCTGCAGTCCACTTTCCCGGTGGTCTGCAGATGAGGTCCCAGGTTTCCTAACAGGCCGAATCAGTTTCGGCGGCCCATTAACCCAGGCAACAGAGGCAGACATGAAAGCTAAAAGGACTCCCATCGCATCGGCGGTCGCGCTCGCTCTGATGAGCGCGTTCACGGCGGCCCACGCACAGGACGCAGCCGCGCCAGCGGCTGCCGCCGCGTCGGCACCGCAGCCGGCGCAGGCTGCTTCGGCGCCGCTGGCGGACGAGAAGCCGATTGAAACTGCCGCGCCGGCGAAGAACGCGCAGAACCTGGAAGCGGTGGTGATCACCGGCATTCGTGGTTCGCTGCAGCAGTCGCTGAACCGCAAGCGCAATGCCGATTCGGTGGTTGAAGTCATCACGGCCGAAGACATCGGCAAGATGCCCGACAAGAACGTCGCCGATTCGCTGCAGCGCATCCCGGGCGTCAACATCAGCTCGGCCGGTGCCGGCGAAGGCGGCTTCGACGAGGCCGACCGGGTCAGCCTGCGGGGCACCAACCCCAGCCTGACGCAGACGATGATCAACGGCCACATGGTCGGCTCGGGCGACTGGTTCGTGCTGAACCAGGTCGGCACCGTCGGCCGCAGCGTCAGCTATTCGCTGCTGCCGTCGGAGCTGGTCGGCGCCGTCGTGGTGAACAAGAGCTCGCGCGCCGACCTGGTCGAAGGCGGCGTGGCCGGCACGGTCGACATCCAGACCCGCAAGCCGCTGGACTTCAAGAAGCAGCTGACGCTGGAAGCCACGGCGGGCGCGGTGTATGCCGACCTGCCGGAGAAGACCGATCCGCAGTTCAACGCGCTGTTCAACTGGAAGAACGAGGCCAACAACTTCGGCGTGCTGGTGCAGGGCTTCTCCGAGAAGCGCCACCTGCGTCGTGACGGGCAGGAAATGCTGGGCTATACCGCCATTGCACCAGGAAGCAAGATCGCGCTGTCGAACCCCGACCTCGCGGGCGTGCTGTACCCGAACGGCATCGGCTCGGCCCTGTTCGAGCAGGAGCGCAAGCGCGAAGGCGCCTTCATCGACCTGCAGGTCAAGCCCACCAACGACGTGACGCTGGATCTGAGCGGCTTCCGATCGAAGATGGAGGCGACCAACTACAACCGCAACTACCTGATCTTCCCGTCGAAGATCCTGGACGGCGGCAAGGGGCAGGCGCCGGATGCGGGCTATGTCATCCGCAACGGCACCTTGGTGTCGGCCAATTTCACCAACATCGGCGTGCCCGGGCAAACACCGTCGCAAGACCAGCAGTACGGCATCGTCGACCAGATCTACCGTCCCGGCGCCAATGCGGTCAGCGACTTCTACAACCTGGACGGCAAGTGGAACGTCAACGACAAGCTGACGCTGCTGAGCAAGATCGGCACTTCGAAGGGCAAGGGTGAAACGCCGAAGCAGGCGGTCTACGAGCAGGACATCCTGAACACCGGTGCGAGCTACACGCTGCATGGCATCGGTTCGCCGGCCGATGCGGCCCTGCCGGGGATCAACCAGGGCACCTTCAACGTTCCAGGCCAGACCCGGCTCGATTGGGTCTTCGGTGCCAGCCCGGCCACCACGAAGGACAAGGAGAACTGGGGCCAGCTCGATGGTGAATACGCCCTCGAGGCAGGCGCCGTCACCGGCCTGAAGTTCGGTGCGCGCTTCGCCGAGCACACGCGTGAGTCGACCTGGATTGCCCAAGGCCCCGCCGCCGGCGCGTTCGACAACCTGCCTGCCTGGAACGGCTCGACCTACCCGGGCAATTTCGGCGGCGGCCTGGGCGGCGGCAACTTCCCGCACATGCCGTGGCAGCTCGATCCGGCCGCCCTCGAGGCCTGGGGTGACAAATATTCGAACCGCGATCCGGTGTCGCGCGAATACTGGCCCGGCGAATTCTCGATGCGCGAGAAGAACACCGCCGTCTACCTGATGGCCAACCTCGAAGGCAACCGCTGGAGCGGCAACGTTGGCGTGCGCGTGGTCAGCACCAAGGAGCAAGTGACCCAGAACGTCGCGATCACCGGGGTCACCGATCCGACGACCGTGCCTGGCGCGATCACCACGTCGGCGTTCGGTCCGTTCTATCGCAAGGAGATCGACAACACCTACACCGACGTGCTGCCCAGCCTGAACCTGAAGTACGACCTGTCCAAGGACCTGGTGGCCCGCTTCGGCCTCGCCAAGACCATGGCTCGGCCGGACTACAGCGCGCTGGCAGGTTCGGTGAGCCTGGATGAGCTGAACCACACTGGCAGCGGCGGCAACCCCGACCTGAAGCCGATTCGCTCGACGAACGTCGACGTCGGGCTGGAGTGGTACTTCGCACCGCGCTCGCTGTTGTCGGCCAGCCTGTTCTACATGGACCTGAACAACTACGTCAGCTACGGCACGTCGCAGTTGCAGTATCTGAACATCAAGACCGGCGCGTACGAGACCTTCAACGTCTCGTCGCCGACCAACAGCAGCGGCCGGGTCCAGGGCCTCGAACTCTCGTACCAGCAACCGATCGGCGCCGGCTTCGGCACCATCGCGAACTACACGTACGCCGATGCCGAGGAAACCGGTGGCGGGCCGCTCGTGGGTGCGTCGAAGAACACCTACAACCTGACCGGCTACTACGAGAACGACAGCTTCAGCGCCCGCGTGAACTACAGCTTCCGCTCGAAGTTCTACAACGGCCTGGACCGCAGCACGGCGCAGTACCAGGACGACACCGACAACGTGTCGGCATCGATCGGCTACAAGATCAGCGACAACCTGACCGTCACGCTGGACGGGATGAACCTGAACAACCCGAAGCTGAAGTACTACGCGAACAACCCGGACCAGCCGACCGCGTTCTACGTCAACGGTCGCCAGTACTACCTCTCGCTGCGCTTGAAGATGTAATTGCAGAGGACGTCGAAGATGGGATCGAGGGTGGGGCGCATGCCCCACCCTTTTTTTCAGGAGGCATCTCTTCGCATGAAGCACCCCATGAAGTTCCTCGTTCCCGCCGCGAGCGCACTCGCGCTGCTCGGCTGCGCGAGCCGATACGAGCCGCCACAGGATCCGGGCACGACGGTTCCCATCACCTTCGTCAACCACGGTCCGGCCGCGGGAACCTTCATCCGCCCGACGCCTCAGGCGTGCAGCACCACGGGTGATGCGGGCCTCGTCGGCAACATTGGCCGGATGAAGATCCCGCTGAACGAAGTGCTCGAGCGATCGACCCGTGTCAGGCACTCGGTGCCCGTCACCATCTCGATGGGCTGGTGGGAGGAAGCGCGTCCCGTGCGCGAATGCGGCGAGAAGCTCACCTTCACGCCGAAGGCGGGCCGCGAGTACCAGGTCGAGTTCATCTCGGCGCCCGAGATGCTCACCGGCTCCCGCGCGCCGAGCGCGTGTTCCGTCGAAGTCCGCGAGCGCACGGTTGCAGGTGCGCCTTTCTCCAGGCTCGGCGACGAGGTCGTTCGCACGCGCGAGAACCTGTGCATCCGATGAGGGCCTGCACCACCCCGCTTACACCCCGCCACAACCCCACACCGTTGTTTCGGGTTTCCCTCTATCGCCAAGTGCGCGATCTGCACTAAATTCACGCCTTGGAATCGGTTCCAAGTGGCCTGAAGAGCAACAACAGCCGTCAAATCCCGCCGCACACATCCACCGCGCCGGTTCCTCATGCGGCGGGCGCAGCCTCTGCGCCCGTGAATTCCGCCAGCCCCGCCGGGCCGGCCTTTGACGGAGATCGACATGTTGACTTCAACAGGGATGCACCGCGTCCCCCGCCCGCGCGCGAACGGCGCCGGGTCGTGGGTGACGCTTTTCTTGTGGGCCTGCGCCGCGCTGCTCGCGGCCATCGCCTTTCCGGCCCGCGCGGCCGACTACACCCAGGGTGTTGCCGTGTCCGGCAGCACCGCGACGATCTGGTTCAAGTCCACCGTCAGCACGACCTGGGTCGACACGCACTACACCGTCAACGGTGGCGGCCAGCAGAACGTGCGCATGACCTACTCCAGCGCCAATGCGCGCTATGAGCAGGCGGTGGGCAACGCGGCACAGGGCACCGTGCTCGGCTACTCGTTCACCTACAACAACGGCAACCCGGCCTATGACACGCCGGCCTTCAGCTACACCGTGGGTGGCACGACCCCGCCGGTCGACCCGGTTCCCACCGGCATCGCCTGCTTCTACGAGAACGCCAACTACGCCGGCGCGGTGACCTGCGCCGATGCCGACAGCAGCTGGGTCGGCGGCACGTGGAACGACCGCTTCTCGTCGGTGAAGGTGCGCGCCGGCTACAAGGTGCAGCTCTTCAACGACATCAACTACGGTGGCGGCTCGGTCACGCTGACCGGCGACACGCCGAACCTCGGCACGGTCGGCTTCAACGACCTGGCCTCGTCGTTCAAGATCACGACCAACGGCACGACGCTGCCGACCTCGGACACGCCGGACTTCGGCCCGAACGTCTCGATCTTCGAGCCGTCGACGCCGATCGACACCATCCGCACCAAGGTCAACAGCGCCTTCGACTCGATGAACAAGAGCTCGACCGCCCAGTTCGGCGGCCAGCGCTTCACCTTCCTGTTCAAGCCGGGCACCTACAACGACCTGTGGATCAACCTGGGCTTCTACACGACGGTGGCCGGCCTCGGCCTGAACCCCGACGACGTGCGCTTCCAGAACGGCGCGCTCAACGTCGACAGCGGCTGGAACCTCGGCGACGAGAAGAACGCGACGCAGAACTTCTGGCGCTCCGCCGAGAACCTGTCGATCGTGCCGAACGGCGGCACCAACCGCTGGGCCGTCTCGCAGGCCGCACCGATGCGCCGCATCCACGTGCTGGGCAACATGACGCTGGGCCCGTCGAACATGGACGGCGGCCAGGGCTATGCCAGCGGCGGCTACATCGCCGACAGCAAGATCGACGGCCAGATCAGCTCCGGCTCGCAGCAGCAGTGGTACACGCGTGACAGCAACCTCGGCAGCTGGACCGGCGGCGTGTGGAACATGGTGTTCTCCGGCGTGCCGGGCGGCCCGGCCGCGACCACCTTCCCGCAACCGGTGTACACGGTGCTGCCGACCACGCCGTTCTCGCGCGACAAGCCCTACCTGTACATCGACAGCGCCGGCAAGTACCGCGTGTTCGTGCCGTCGCTGCGCACCAATGCGTCCGGTGCCAGCTGGGCCAATGGCGCGACGGCAGGCAGCTCGATCCCGATGAGCCAGTTCTACGTGGCCAAGCCGAGCGACAGCGCGGCGACGCTGAACCAGGCGCTGGCACAAGGCCTGAACCTGTTCTTCACGCCAGGCACCTACCAGCTCAACGACACGATCCGCATCACGCGGGCCAACACCGTGGTGCTGGGCCTGGGCTTCCCGGCCCTGGTGCCGACGGGCGGCGTGGTGCCGATGAGCGTGGCCGACGTCGACGGCGTCAAGATCGCCGGCCTGCTGTTCGATGCCGGCACCGTGAACAGCCAATCGCTGCTGACGGTCGGCCCGACGGGCGCCGCGAACAACCACGCGGCCAACCCGATCAGCATCCACGACATCTTCTTCCGCATCGGCGGCGCGGTGTCGGGCAAGGCGACCAACAGCCTGATCGTGAACAGCCACAACACGATCATCGACCACATCTGGGCCTGGCGCGCCGACCACGGCATCGCCGCGACCGGCTGGGGCATCAACACCGCCGACACCGGCGTGGTCGTGAACGGCAACGACGTGCTGGCCACTGGCCTGTTCGTCGAGCACTACCAGAAGTACGAAGTGATCTGGAACGGCCAGAACGGCAAGACGATCTTCTTCCAGAACGAGTTCCCGTACGACCCGCCGAGCCAGACCACCTGGCGCAGCGACGCGGTGGGCTATGCCGCGTACAAGGTGGCCGATTCGGTGACGACGCACGAGCTGTGGGGCGGCGGCGCGTACTGCTTCTTCAACATCAACCCGCAGATCCACGCCGGGCGCGGCTTCGAGGTCCCGGCCACGCCGGGCGTCAAGCTGCACAGCGTGATGACGGTGTCGCTGGGCGGCGTGGGCGTGATCGACCACGTGGTCAACAACACCGGCGCGGCGGCACAAGGCGTGTCGACGATCCCGGTGAACGTGATCAATTTCCCGTAAGCACCGCGGGTGCCTGAAGCGCGGCCCGTCGCTGTGAAGCGGCGGGCCGTTTTTCTTTCGTGCGGGCGCTCAGGGCCGGCCGGCGGCCGGCGCGTGCGGTCGCCGCGCACCGCCGGTGCGGCGGTCGGCCTTGTCGGTCACGCGGCCCATCGCATTCATCGTGCGGCCCTGCGCCTCGAGCAGCTGCAGGCTGTGGGCCAGCACGTCGATCTGCGCCGCGTCGAGCGCGGCCAGCAGCTCGGTGTTGAGCTGCGCGATGCGGGGGAACAGCTGCTCGTACAGCTGCCGGCCGCTGTCGGCCAGGCTCAGGTGCACGACGCGCTTGTCGGCAGCGCTGCGCCGGGAGTGCACGAGCCCCTTCTTCACCAGCCCCTGCAGCGCGCGCGAGGTGCGCACGCGGTCGAGCTGCAGGCGCTCGGCCAGCGCTGACGAGGTGATCTCGTCGATCGGGTACAGGCTCGCCACCATGCCCCATTCACGCCGCGTGATGCCGAACCCGCCCTCGACCAGGCGCGTGACCATGCTGCCGCTGGCGCGCACGACGCGGGCCAGCCGGTACATCAGCAGGTCCTCGAGGCCCTGGGGCGCGAGCAGGGAGCGGGCGGTGACGAGAGAGCTCATCGGACTGTGTCGTGATTCGCACGCAGCATCGATGCGTGCAGATGATGGATTAGATCAACCATCGGGCCGTCACCTAGATTCACACCAGGTCACGGAGGGTTGAATGCGTTCCTTGTTCTCATGGCGCCTCGTCGCCGGATTCAGTGTCGCACTGGCCTCCTGGGGCGTCCAGGCGGCCGCGCTGGACGGCACGCTGACGCTGGTCGTCGGCTATGCACCGGGAGGCGGCTCGGACCGTGTCGCGCGCGTCATCGGCGACAAGCTGCACACAGCGCTCGGCGTGACGGTGGTGATCGAGAACGTGGCCGGCGCCGGTGGGCGCATCGCGGCGCAGCAGGTGCGCCGCGCGGGGCCGAACCAGAACGTGCTGATGCTCGGCAACCCGGCCGTGATGGTCGTGGCGCCGCTCGTCTTCAAGGATGTCGGCTACGACCCGGACAAGGATTTCGTGCCGGTCTCGCGCGTGGCCGACTACCAGTTCGCGGTGGCCGTGGGCCGCGAGGTGCCGGTGCGCGAGTGGCCGCACCTGGTGGCCTGGCTCCAGGCCAACCCCGAGAAGGCCAACTTCGGCGTGCCCGCGGCCGGCAGCCTGCCCCACTTCTTCGGCCTGATGCTGGGCGATGCGGTGAAGGTGGCGCCGCAGATCGTCAGCTATCGCGGATCGGCGCCGCTGGCCAACGACCTGCTGGGCGGCCAGCTGCCGGTGGCGATCGACACGCTGGACGCGCTCTATGCCCAGCATGCGGCCGGCAAGGTGCGCATCCTGGCGATGTCGGGCACGCAGCGCGCGAGCTTCGCGAAAGACATCCCGACCTTCCGCGAGGCCGGCTTCAACGTCGCCGCCACCGGCTGGAATGCCTTCTTCGCACCGGCGTCCATGCCGCCGGCCAAGGTCCAGCTGCTCGGCCAGGCGATCCGCGCCGCGATGCAGGACGCGTCGGTGCGCAGCGCCTTCGAGACCATGAACCTGACGCCGGTGCTCAGCACGCCGGCCGAGACGGCGCAGATGCTGAAGACCTTCCGCGCCCAGTGGGAGCCGGTGGTCAAGCGGGCGGGCTTCGTGCCCTGATCAAGAAAAACGGGAGACAAGCCTTGAACCTGCCAACCTTCTGGCGACCGCTGGCCGCCTGCTGCCTGGTGCTCGCGACCTCGGTCGCGACACCACCCGCCGCGGCCCAGGCGCTGAACGAGCCGGTCACGCTGGTCGTCGGCTATGCGGCCGGCGGCAGCACGGACCGCGCGGCCCGCGTGGTGGCCGAGCACCTCGGCAAGAAGCTCGGGGTGGCGGTGACGGTCGACAACCGCCCCGGTGACGGCGGGCGGCTCGCCGCGCAGCAGCTGAGCCACACGCCGGCCCACCAGAACCTGCTGCTGCTGGCCAACCCCGCGGTGATGGTGGTGGCCCCCATCRTCTTCAACAAGGGCGCGGGCTACGACCCCGACAAGGATTTCGTGCCGGTGTCGCAGGTGACCAGCTACGACTTCGCGATCGCCGTCGGCCCCGCGGTGCCGCTGGACCGGCTGATGTTCCTCGTCAGCTGGCTGTGGGCCCATCCGCAGGACACGCGGTTCGGCGTGCCGGCCACCGGCAGCCTGCCGCACTTCTTCGGCCTGATGGCGGGCGACGCCCTCAGCATCAAGCCGCAGATCGTCGGCTACAAGGGCTCGGCGCCGCTGCTGGCCGACGTCGTCGCCGGCAAGGTGCCGATCGCCATCGACACGCTGGATTCGCTGTACCCGCAGCACGTCGCCGGCAAGGTCCGCATCCTGGCCGTGTCGGGCACGCAGCGTGCGAGCTTCGCGAAAGACATCCCGACCTTCCGCGAGGCCGGCATGAAGGTCGACGCCGCCGGCTGGAACGCCTTCTTCGCGCCCAGCTCGATGCCGCCGGCCAAGGTGCAGCTGCTCGGCCAGGCCATCCACGACGTGATGCAGGAGCCGGCCGTCCAGCAGGCCTTCAACGCGCTGTTCCTGGCCCCGGTGGTCAGCACGCCGGCGGACACCGCGAAGATGGTCAAGGCCTTCCGCGAGCAATGGGAGCCGGTGGTGCGCCGCTCGGGCTTCGCCCCCTGAGCCGAGAGCGAATCCAGCATGCCGCGCAACGTCCTGTTCATCATGGCCGACCAGCTCCGGCGGGATCACCTGGGCTGCTACGGCCACCCCTGGCTGCGCACCCCCCACATCGATGCGCTGGCGCGCCGCGGCGTGCGCTTCGACCAGGCCCACGTCAATTCCGGCGTCTGCGGGCCGTCGCGGATGAGCTACTACACCGGCCGCTACCCGTCGAGCCACGGCGCCACCTGGAATCGCGTGCCGCTGTCGATCGGCGAACTGACGCTCGGCGACTACCTGCGCGGCGCCGACCGGCGCCTGGTGCTGGCCGGCAAGTCGCACGTCATCCCGGACCGCGAGGGCCTGGCGCGCCTGCAGCTCGACGGCGGCAGCGAGCTCGCGGCCCTGCTCGAACGCGGCGGCTTCGAGGAGATCGACCGCTACGACGGCCACCACACGCCCGGCGCCGAAAGCGGCTACCCGGGCTTCCTGCGCGCCCACGGCTATGCCGGCGCCGACCCGTGGAGCGACCACGTGATCTCGGCCGTCGACGCGAACGGCCAGGTCGTCAGCGGCTGGCACATGCGCAACGTGCACCTGCCCGCGCGCGTGCGCGAGGAGCATTCGGAGACGGCGTACATGACCGACCAGGCCATGCGCTTCATGTCGCGCGTCGGGGACGAGCCGTGGGTGCTGCACCTGAGCTACGTGAAGCCGCACTGGCCCTACATGGCCCCGGCCCCGTACCACGCGCTCTACACGCCCGACCAATGCCTGCCGGTGCTGCGCACCCAGGCGGAGCTGCGCGACGCGCATCCGGTGCTGGCCGCCTACCGCGAGAGCGAGGAGAGCCGCAGCTTCTCGATGGACGAGTGCGTGCGCACCGTGCGGCCGGCCTACCAGGGCCTGATCCACCAGCTCGACGATCACCTCGGCCGGCTGTTCGAGCACATGGACCGGCTCGGCGTGCTGGACGACACCCTGATCGTCTTCACCGCCGACCATGGCGACTTCCTCGGCGATCACTGGCTGGGCGAGAAGGAGCTGTTCTACGACATGGTGCAGCGCGTGCCGCTGATCGTGGTCGACCCCTCGCCCGCGGCCGAGGCCACGCGGGGCAGCGTCGACCAGCGCTTCGTCGAGAGCGTGGACATCGTGCCGACCGTGCTGGAGGCGCTCGGCATCGAGCGCCCGGCGCATCGCCTCGAAGGCGCCAGCCTGCTGCCGCTGCTGCACGGCGGCACGCCGGCCTGGCGCGACAGCGTGTACTCGGAGCTCGACTACAGCTTCAAGCAGGCGCGGCTGCGCCTGGGCAAGAGCCCGCAGAACGCGCGCGCCTTTTCGCTGCGCACGGCGCGCTGGCGCTACGTGTACTGGCTCGACGAACCCGAGCAGCTCTACGACCTGCAGTCGGACCCCGACGAGATGCACGACCTGGGCCGGGACACGGGCACGCTGGGCCGGCGCATCGAGTTGCGCACGCAGCTGTTCGACTGGCTCGCGCGCCGCAAGCGGCGCACCACGGTCAGCGATGCGGTGGTGGAGCGCGGGACCCACGCGCACAAGCGCGCCGGCGTGTACTTCGGGCAGTGGTAGGCCCCTGGCGGCCGGCCTCGCGCGGGCGCACACTACGGACAGGTTCGTAGCGCGGAGCAACTGCCATGACCACCGTCGCCGACATCCTCAAGTCCAAGGTCGACACGACCGTCCACACCATCGACCCCGCGGAGTCGGTCTATGACGCGCTGCGCCTGATGGCGCAGGCGAACGTCGGCGCGCTGGTGGTGGTCGAGGACGATCGCGTGGTCGGCATCGTCAGCGAACGCGATTACGCCCGCAAGGTGGCGCTGAAGGGCCGCGCGTCGCGCGAGACGCCGCTGCGCGACATCATGGCCAGCCCGGTGATGTACGTGCACCCGCGCCACACCAGCGAGGAGTGCATGGCGCTGATGACCGACAACCGGCTGCGCCACCTGCCCGTGATGGAGGGCGGCCAGCTGATCGGCCTGATCTCGATCGGCGACCTGGTGAAGGACATCATCGCCGGGCAGAAATTCATCATCGAGCAGCTCGAGCACTACATCGCGGGGCACGCTTCCTGAGCGGCTCACGCCAGCGCGTGATCGGCCAATGCGTGATCGGCCAGCAGCAGCGCGAACAGCCCGAACAGGTAGACGATCGAATAGCGGAACACCGGCATCGCCAGCCGCGGGTCGCGGCGCAGGCGCCATGCGAGCGCGACGAAGCGCCCGCCGAGCAGCATCGCGCCGGCGAGGTACGGCCAGCCGCTCATGCCGATCGCGAACGGCAGCGCCGTGATCAGCACCAGGGCCACGGTGTACTGCAGGATGCGCGCCGACGTGAAGGCGACGCCGTGGGTGACCGGCAGCATCGGCACCTCGGCGCGCGCGTAGTCGTCGCGGCGGTGGATCGCCAGCGCCCAGAAATGCGGCGGCGTCCACACCAGGATGATCAGGAACAGCAGCAGCGCGCCCGGGTCGAGCTGGCCGGTCACCGCGACCCAGCCGAGCAGCGGCGGGGCCGCGCCCGCCGCCCCGCCGATGACGATGTTCTGCGGCGTGCGGTGTTTCAGGAACAGGCTGTAGATCCCTGCATAGCCGACCAGCGACGCGAAGGTCAGCAGCGCGCACAGCGGGTTGGTGAAGGCCAGCAGCAGCCCCATGCCGGCCGCGCCCAGCACGGCCGCGAACAGGATCACCTGCACGGCGCGCACGGCCCCGCGCGGCAACGGCCGGCCGCGCGTTCGCGCCATCACCGCGTCGATGCGCCGGTCGACCAGGTGGTTGACGGCGGCCGCGGCGCCGGCCACCAGGCCGATGCCCAGCGAGCCGAAGACCAGCGCGCGCCACGGCAAGGCCCCGTGCGTCGACAGCAGCATGCCGACGAGGACGGTGAACAGCATCAGCGCGACCACGCGCGGCTTGGTCAGCTCCAGGTAGCTGCGCCAGGGCGCGCGTGCGGCCGAGACGGAGGCGATGGTGTCGATGTGGCAGCCCTCAGCGGAAGAAGAGCAGGCGCGTCAGGTGCGTGTGGCCGGCCTCGGAAGCCATCAGCCCGACCAGCACCAGCAGGCACAGCGGGGGCAGCAGGATCGCGCAGATCAGCGCCAGCCGCTCCCAGGCCAGGTGCATGAAGACCGCGACGATCAGCCCCGCCTTCAGCAGCATGAAGACCACGATCAGGGTCCAGCGCAGCAGCCCCTGGAAGTGGAAGTAGTCGACGCCGTACGACAGCGTGCTGAGCACGAACAGCAGCGCCCAGATCCGCAGGTACAGGCCGATCGGATGCTGTTGCCCGGTTCCCGTCGTCATGGCACACCTCACCACAGGTAGAACAGCGCGAAGATGAAGACCCACACCAGGTCGACGAAGTGCCAGTACAGGCCGACGATCTCGACGATCTGGTAGTTGCCGCCGTCGTAGCGGCCGCGCAGCAGGCGCACCGCGACCACGATCAGGTAGATCACGCCGGCCGTGACGTGCAGGCCGTGGAAGCCGGTGATCATGAAGAAGGTCGAGCCGAACTGCGCCGCCCCCATCGGGTTGCCCCAGGGCCGCACGCCTTCGAGGATCAGCTTGGTCCATTCGAAGGCCTGCATGCAGACGAACATCTCGCCGAAGCCGGCCGTGATGAACATCAGCGCCGCGGCATTGACGCGGTCGCGCCGGTACGCGCAGTTCACCGCCATCGCCATCGTGCCGCTGCTGGTGATCAGCACGAAGGTCATGATCGCGATCAGCAGCAGCGGCACGTCGCTGCCGCCGACGTGCAGCGCGAACACCTGGCTCGGGTTGGGCCAGGGCACCGTGGTCGAGGTGCGCACCGTCATGTAGCCGGTCAGGAAGGAGCCGAAGATGAAGGTGTCGCTGAGCAGGAAGAACCACATCATCGCCTTGCCCCAGGCGACGTGGAACGCCTGGCGGTCGGACGACCAGTCGGTGACCAGCCCGCGCCAGCCGATCGGTGGCGCTGCGCCGGGGTCGTGGACGACGGCACTCATGGCGTCAAGCCCTGCCGCAGATGAACCGGACCACGTCCGGCGTCAGCCCGCCGAGCGCGGCGAACAGCACCGCCCACACGGCCAGCAGGAAGTGCCAGTAGCGCGCGCACAGCGCGATGCGCCGCGC
>NZ_JBFUGW010000073.1:0-25255 GCF_056402735.1 Rhizobacter sp. P3_C12 | reverse complement strand
GCGGCAGCGGCCGAGGGCGCTGCGATGCCGCCGAAGGCGCCGGTGCCGGGTGCGGCGGGGGTGCCGGGTGCCGCCCCCGGCGCACCGGAATACTGCGCCCAGGCCCCGAAGGCACAGCCCAGCATCGGCGCTGCCAGCAGTGCGCGGGCCAGGCAGGTGGGGCGAAGGGTCCGTCGGCTCGGGCGCACGGCGTTCAGGTCCGGCGGTATTGCGGATAGCGTTCGTAGCCGGCCGAAGCGCGCTGGCTGGTGGCCTTGTTCAGCACGCACCAGACGGTCTCGCAGGCCTCGATGTCGGCGAACGCACGCGCCACCGAGCTCTGCGCGGTCTTCTGCGCCTGCACCACCATCAGCACCTGGCCCATGCGGGCGGCCAGCACGCGCGATTCGCTGGTGGCCAGCAGCGGCGGGCCGTCGAAGATCACGATGCGGTCGGCGTAGCGCTCGGCCAGGTCGGCCAGCAGCCGCTCCATCGCGACGCTCGCGAGCAGCTCGGTCGACTGGTCGGTCGGTCGGCCGGCCGGCAGCAGCGACAGCTTCGGGATGTTGGTGCGCATCAGCACCTCGGACAGGTCGAGCGACGGCTTGGTCAGCACGTCCAGCATGCCGAGCTCGGCCTCGACGCCCAGGCGCGACATCACCGACGGCCGCACCACGTCGGCATCGACCAGCAGCACCGAATGGTCGACCTCCATCGCGATGCTCATCGCCAGGTTGATCGCGTTGTAGGTCTTGCCCTCGCCCGGCAGTGCGCTGGTCACGAAGATCAGGTTGCCGCCGGCCTTGCCCGCCTCGCGCGCGGCCTGGGCGTGCTCGATGATCGGGCGCTTGACGGCGCGCAGTTCCTCGGCGAGGCCCATGCGCGGATCGTCCGGCGTCAGGTAGCCCTCGGCCGCCAGCCGGCGCAGGTCGATCTGCACCTCGCGCGAGCGGGCGTTGGTGGGTGCGCGGTCGGCGCGCGTCGGGCGGGCGACGGTGCGCGGCGCGAGTTCGATGTCGTCGGCGACGGTGCGTGCCATGGGCGCCGGGGGCGCCAGCGTGGCGGCACCGCCCGGCGCGCCGGTGACCGGCCCGAAGCCGGGCTCGGTGGCGGTCGGCGCCCAGCTCGGCACGTCGATGCCGGCGCGTCGCAGTTCCTCGAGGCGGCGGGTGGCTTGTTCGATGATGCTCATGGTGAGGCGGTCGTCAGGTTCAGTGGGGCTGGATGCCGCCGGCGAGCAGCGCGATCCAGGTCACGTTGAGGGCCATGAACACCACCATCGCGCCGCTCAGGCGGATGAGGTCGAAGCGCTGCGCACGCTCGGCCGCCATCGACAGGTGGCGTGACACGGTTCCCAGCACCGGGCGCTTCGCGAAGGCCTGCAGCGCCTCCTGCGTGTCGAAGGTCGGGTAGAGCTTGCCCATGCCGAACGCGGCGCCGCCGCCGGCGGCCAGCGCGAGGATCAGCGCGACGACGGCCAGGGCAGTGCGGTCCGGGAACGCGGCCTTGGCCGGCACGCGCGGCGGCTCGACCAGGCGGTACTCGGCCATGCTCTTCGACTGGTCGATCTTCAGGCCCAGCGAGGCGGCCTCGCGACGCGAGACCAGCATGTCGTACTGCTTGCGCATGATGTCGTAGTCGCGGTTCAGCTGCGCGAGCTCGGCCTCGGCCTGCGGCACGCGGCTCGCGGTGGCCTTGACCTGGTCGAGGCGCTCCTGCTGGCCACCGAGCTGGCTGCGCAGCGACGCGACATTGGCCTCGGCCTCGGCCAGCGCGATGCGCAGGCGCTGGTACACCGGGTTCGACGACGCGACGCGGCCGCCGCTCTTGGCCGCTGCCTTCACGCGCTCGGCCTCCTGCTGGCGCTTCTGCGTTTCCAGCTGGACGATCATCCGGCGCGCCGCGATCACGTCGGGGTGCGCGTCGGTGTAGCGGCGCAGCAGGTCGTCGAGCGAGCGGCGCTGCGCATCCAGGCGCGAATCGATCTCGGTCTGCATCGCCATCGGCACCGCCGGTGCCGGCGCGTCGACCGCCACGTTCGGCTCTTCGCTCGACAGCTCGCGCTTCAGCGCGTCGCGCGACTGCTCGGCGGCGGCCAGCGTCATGCGCAGCTTGCCGACCTCGTCGGTCAGCACCGACATGCGGGCGAAGTAGTCCTGCCCCGACACACCGGAAACGCCGAAGTTGCGCAGCTTGAATTCCTTCACGCGGTTCTCGGCCTCGACCAGCTTGACCTCGTAGGCCTTGATCTGCTCGTCGATGAAACGGCTCGCGTCCTGCGAGTCGCGCTGCTTGCTGTCATTGCCCGAGTCGATGAACAGGTTCACCAGCCCGTCGACCACGGCCTTCGCGCGGTTCGGGTCGCCGTCGCGGTAGCTGATCAGGTAGAGGTTGCCGCCGCTGTGCTCGACCTTGATGCGGGCGGTCAGGCGGTCGATCGCCTGTTCGCGCTTCAGGTCGGTCAGCGTGCCCAGGCCGACGCCCGGGTCGCCCATCAGGCGCTCGATGTTCGGGCGCGACAGCAGCGTCTTCGCGAGCATGCGCACCTGCTGGTCGAGGTCGGGCTGGAACGCGAGGCCGGCCATCAGCGGCTTCAGCACCGACTGGGTGTCGACGAACAGCTTGGCGGTGGCTTCGTAGCGGTTGGGGATCACCCACACCATCAGCGCCAGCACGACGGCGGTGGCCCAGGCGACGGCCATCGCCAGCCAGCGGCGCTGCCAGATCGTGCGCAGCACGATCGAGATCTGACGGGTCAACTCATTCATCTTGGAGCTTCTGGATGGGTCGACACGCGGAGGCCGACCGTCTCAACAGGGGGTGGTGGGGCCGGGCATCGGGGCGGCCACCGGGTTTCGGAACCGGATCGATCAGAACCAGGTCGATCAGAACCAGCTTTGCGGGACGATGATCACGTCGCCGGGCTTCACGTCGACGTTGGCCGAGATGTCGCCGCGCTTGATCAGGTCCTTGAGCCGCACGCTGTACTGCTTGCCCTGCTCGGTGCCGCGCACCAGCACGGCGGCATTGCCGTCGGCGAACTCGGTCAGGCCGCCGGCCTGGATCATCACGTCCAGCAGCGTCATGTTCTGGCGGTACGGCACCGACTGCGGGCGGGTCGCCTCGCCGATGATGCGGATCTGCTCCGAGAACGAGCCCTGGAAGTTGTTGACGACGACGGTGACGACCGGGTCGCGGATGTACTTGCCGAGCTTGGCCTCGATGTCGCGCGCCAAGTCGGCCGGGCTGCGGCCGGCGGCGAGCACGTCCTCGACCAGCGGGGTCGAGATGCGGCCGTCCGGGCGCACGGTGACGGTGGACGACAGGTCGGCATTGCGCCACACGACGATGTTGACGCTGTCGAGCGCGCCGATCAGGTAGCGGTGGTCCGGCGTCTCGGCCACCTTCGGCGCCGGCGGCAGGCCGCTCAGGCTGCCGCACGCCGACAGCACCAGGGCGGCCGCGACTGCACCGACCCGTCCCAACAATTGCTTCATGTTCATTCTCGATGTCCCTTGCATTTGATCCAGCGAACCCCGCGGAACCGGCTTTGCCGGGCCGCTGGGGTTGCCCCCTTGAGGGGGTGGCGCGGAAGCGCCTCCGGGGGTGGTCAACTTCAATGCGCGCCTTCGCGGAAGAGGACGACGCTGACGGTCTCGATCAGGACCAGCAGGTCCAGCATCAGCGAGTTGTTCTTCACGTAGTACAGGTCGAACTGGTGCTTGCGGCGTGCGTCGTCGACCGAGGCGCCGTAGCTGTAGCGCACCTGGGCCCAGCCGGTCACGCCCGGCTTGATGCTGTGGCGCACGTCGTAGAACGGGATCTGTTCCTTCAGCTGCTTGACGAAGCTCGGGCGCTCCGGGCGCGGGCCGACCATGCTCATCTCGCCGCGCAGCACCGACAGCAGCTGCGGCAGTTCGTCGATGCGGGTCTTGCGCATGAAGGCGCCGACGCGGGTCACGCGCGAATCGTTCTTGGTGGCCCAGACGGCGACGCCATCTTTCTCGGCATCGGTGCGCATGCTGCGGAACTTCATGCACATGAAGATCTTGCCGCCGAGGCCAACACGCTCCTGCTTGTAGATGATCGGGCCGCGCCCTTCGAGGCGGATCGCCAGCACCGCCAGCAGCATCACCGGCGAGGCGAGCAGCAGCAGGAACGACGAGCTCGCGATGTCGAACGCGCGCTTCAGGATCATGCGCAGGCGGCCCTGCACGAAGCCCTGGCCGTAGACCAGCCAGCTGGCCTTCAGGCTGTCGATCGGCACCTCGGACTTGGCGCGCTCGTAGAAGCCGGCCAGGTCGACGATCGGCACGCCGCGGATGCGGCAGGCGAGCAGCTGGTCCATCGGGACGCCGCCGCCGCGCTGTTCGCGCACCGCGACGATCACTTCATCGATGTGGTGGTCGCGCACGATGTCCTCGATCGACAGCTCGCGCGAGAACACCTTGTGGCCGCGCAGGCTCGCGACCTGCAGGCCCGAGGCGGTGTCGGCTTCGGTCGGGAAGAAGCCGGCGACGTTGCGGCGCAGGCGCTTCATCGTCATCAGGTCGCTGGCGACGCTCTGTGCCTCGGCGCCGTTGCCGACGATCAGCACCTTCGGGATGGTGGCCATGCGGCTCATCAGGTACATCGCGCCGCGCACCAGCACCAGGCCGACCAGCAGGTACAGCACGGCCTTGGTCATGATCTGCACCGCATAGCCGCCGTTGGCCATGCTGTCGAGCACCAGGTAGGTCACGTAGGCGCCGACGACCAGCGCGGCCAGTGTGCGGCGCAGCATCGCGGCGAAGCCGATCGGGGTCGGGCGGTACAGGCCGGCGAAGGCGTACAGCAGCGACATCACCATCGCGAAGCCGCTGGCGAACAGGAACAGGTGGGGCACCGTCAGGCCGGACGGCGCGTCCTGCGCCCCCGGCAGGATGTGGACCGACGAGGCGGCCAGCACGATGGCGAAGAAGCACAGCAGACCGTCGGCGATCATCCCGAACAGGGTGGCCACCGAAACATGTAACTGAAACACCTTCAACATGACGCTCATCCTTCAGAACTTCATCCCGGAGCTGCCGCCGATCGCTTCGGCGTGCTGCGCGGAACGCAAGCAGATGGCGCGGATTGTCAGTACAGGTGGACCAGTCCCCAATCCTCTAAACGAGGGCCCACCCCCGTGAACAGGGGGGCGGCAGCGAGCGTCAGCTCAACACTTGATGCCCACATGCAACGCGACGATGCCGGCGCTGAGGTTGTGCACGTCGACATGGCCGAAACCGGCGGTCTTCATCATCGCCTTCAGCGCCTGCTGGTCGGGGTGCATGCGGATCGATTCGGCGAGGTAGCGGTAACTGTCTGCATCACCGGCCACCAGCTTGCCGATGCGCGGCAGCGCCTTGAACGAATACCAGTCGTAGAACTTCTCCAGCGGCTTGGCCACCTTCGAGAACTCCAGCACCAGCAGCCGGCCGCCGGGGCGCAGCACGCGGCACATCTCGGCCAGCGCCCGGTCCTTGTGGGTCATGTTGCGCAGCCCGAACGCGACGCTGACCAGATCGAAGCGATCGTTCGCGAACGGCAGCGCCTCGGCATCGCAGATCGCCGTCGGCAGCACCAGGCCCTGGTCGAGCATGCGGTCGCGGCCGTGGTGCAGCATCGCCTCGTTGATGTCGGTGTGCACGACGGTGCCGCGCTCGCCAACCTTCTTCGCGAACGCGCCGGCCAGGTCGCCGGTGCCGCCGGCGATGTCGAGCACCGAATCGCCCTCGCGCAGGTTCGCGACGGCCACCGTGTAGGCCTTCCAGGCCCGGTGCATGCCCATCGACAGCACATCGTTCATCAGGTCGTACTTCGACGCGACCGAATCGAACACGCCGCGCACGCGCTCGGCCTTGCGGGTCTCGTCGACGGTCTCGAAGCCGAAATGGGTGTTGCTCATGGGTCAGTCCGTCGCAATCAATGGTGGTGGCCGCAGGCGGACGCGGCCTTGTCGGGCATCGGCGTGTCGCGCGTGGCACCGGCCGCCTGCAGCCGCGCCTCGTACTGCTGCCACAGCTCGGCCTCTTGCGAGCCGAGGAAGTAGAGGTAGTCCCACGAGAAGATGCCGGTCTGGTGGCCGTCGGAGAACGTGGGCTGAACCGCGTAGTTGCCGACCGGCTCGAGCGCGGTGAGCGTGACCTCGCGCTTGCCGGTCTGCAGCGTCTCCTGGCCCGGGCCGTGGCCCTTGACCTCGGCCGACGGCGAATAGACCCGCATCAGCTCGAACGGGATGCGGAAGCTGCGGCCATCGGCGAACGCCACCTCGAGCACGCGCGATTGCTCGTGCACCGTGATCGCGGTGGGTTGCGGGGTCTGGGCAGTGAGTCCGGCCATGGGGAATCCGAGTGTAGGAGGGTTCAGGCCGCGCGCGACAGCGCGGCGGCGACGCGCTCGTCGAGGCCTGTCAGTTGGCGGGCCAGGCGGTCGGCCGCGGGCGGCTGCACCTCGCGCTGGCGCGTGCCCCAGATGGGCTGCGGGAAGTGGCTGTCCCAGTCGAAGCGCGCGATGACGTGCCAGTGCAGGTGCGGCACCATGTTGCCGAGCGCCGCGAGGTTGATCTTGGTCGGCGACAAGGCCTCGCGCAGCACGCGCTCGACGGTGGCGACCAGCGTCATCGCGTGGGCGCGGGCGGCGGCGTCGAGGTCGGAGAACTCGGCCACGTGCTGGCGCGAGACGACGCGGTAGAAACCGGGGAAGTTCGCATCGGCGATGCGGATCACGCGCCAGCCGTCGTCCTGCCAGACCAGCGCGCCGCCGCTCTCGCGGCACAGCTCGCAGCCGGGGGCGGGATGGGCGGGGCGGAGGAAGTCTGCAGGCATCCGCGCATTATCGGCGGCCACCGATAACATCGGCGGCTTCTCCCGAGAACGGATCGCTGTCATGACTTCTGCGCTCACACGCCGCCGCTTCAACCTCGCCCTCGCCGGCGCGCTCGCGTCCGCCGGCACGGCCCACGCCGCCGACGCCTGGCCCTCGAAGCCGATCCGCTGGGTGGTGGCCTACCCGGCCGGCGGCGGCTCGGACTTCCTCGCGCGGCAGCTCGCGCCGCAACTGGGCAAGCAGCTCGGCCAGACGATCATCATCGACAACCGCCCGGGCGCGGCCGGCATGATCGGCACCGACAACGCCGCCAAGTCGCCGCCGGACGGCTACACGATCGTCACCGGCGACAACGGCGCGATGGTCTTCAACAGCGCGATGTACAAGAAGGTGCCGTACGACCCGAAGGACCTGGCGCCCGTCGGCTTCATGGCGCGCTTCCCGCTGATCCTGGCGGTGAACCCGGGCGCCGGCTTCACGAGCGCGCAGCAGCTGCTCGACGCGATCAAGAAGAACCCCGGCAAGTACAGCTACGCGTCGCCCGGCATCGGCAGCCCGCACCACCTGGCGATGGAGCTGCTGAAGGACCGCACCGGCAGCTTCGTCGTGCACGTGCCGTACCGCGGCACGGCGCTCGCGGTGCAGGATGTCATTTCGGGCCAGGTGCCGATGATGGTGCTGGACACCGCGGCCGGGCTGCCGCAGATCAAGGGCGGCAAGGTCAAGGCGCTGGCGGTGATGTCGAAGAAGCGCATCGCGTCGCTGCCCGACGTGCCGACGCTCGACGAGCTGGGCATCAAGGGCTTCGAGGTGACCGCGTGGCAGGGCCTGTTCGTACCGCACGGCACGCCGCCCGAGATCGTCGCGCGGCTCACGCAGGAGATGCACAAGGCGATCAGCACGCCGGAGGTGAAGGCGCGGCTGGAGGAGTTCGGGCTGGATGTCGCGCCGACCGACGGGCCGGCGCTGGCGAGCTTCGTTCAGCAGGAGACGAAGTTCTGGCATGCGCTGATCAAGGAGCGCAAGCTGTCGGCGGATTGAGGATGGGAGTGGAACCCGGATTGGCATCCGGGCTGCGCGGTGCGGGCATGCGCCGATCGAGGAGCAGAAGCTGCACTCAAGCCGGTTTTTTGCGCCAATAGGCGGGTTGGCGCCGGTGGTGCGCGACGGCCATCACCGTGACCTGATCGCCGTCGACGACATACCAGATGGTGTAGGGAAAACGGTGCAACACGAGCTTGCGGTTGCCGAGGGCATCCGGCCCACGCACCAAGGGGGCATGGCCGATTCTTTCAATGCCATCGAACACCGCCGCCCGAAAGCCCTCGGCTGCAGACACACTGCGCTCCCGGTACCAGCGGAAGGCATTGGCGATATCGTTCTCTGCTACCGGATCGAACCGGAGGTGGAAGTCGCTCACAGGCCGCTGAGACGAGCCTTCACTTGTTCCCAGGGGACCGTCTGTCGAACTCCGGTGCGCAGCTCCAGCTTGCGTTGTTCGATCTCTTGCGCCCACGCCTGCGTCACGACGGATTCTTCTTCGCCGTCCAGGCTTTCCAGCAAGGCGAGCGCAAGAGCGGACCTCTCATCCGGCGCCAGGTCCAGCGCTTGCGACATCAATTGAT
This sequence comes from Rhizobacter sp. P3_C12, assembly GCF_056402735.1. Classification (NCBI taxonomy): domain Bacteria; kingdom Pseudomonadati; phylum Pseudomonadota; class Betaproteobacteria; order Burkholderiales; family Sphaerotilaceae; genus Rhizobacter; species Rhizobacter sp. P3_C12. The sequence goes on along the minus strand of NZ_JBFUGW010000073.1, from coordinate 16,802 downwards.
CGACTCGAGCGTTCATGGTGAACAGTCTAGGCCGGACCGCAGTTTCACACCAGCACGCGCTCGATCCCGCCGTCATTCGCCATCTCCACATACTCCGGCATCCAGTCCGCCCCGAGGATCTTGTTGGCCATCTCGACGACGATGTAGTCCGCCTCCAGCAGCCCGTTCTGCAGGTCATTGCCGTAGCGCGACAGCCCCTGCAGGCAGCTCGGGCACGAGGTCAGGATCTTCACCGGACCCTCGGCCGCCACCGCGCCGGTCGCGCGCAGCGTGGCCTCGTCGCGGCGCAGTTCTTCTTCCTTGCGGAAGCGCACCTGCGTCGAGATGTCGGGCCGCGTCACGCCCAGCGTGCCGCTCTCGCCGCAGCAGCGCTCGCTCTTCAATACGTTGTCACCCATCAGCGCCTTCACCGTCTTCATCGGCTCCTGCAGCTTCATCGGCGAGTGGCACGGGTCGTGGTACAGGTACCCGGCCCCCTGCGTCGTGTCGAGCGTGATGCCCTTCTCCAGCAGGTACTCGTGGATGTCGATGATCCGGCAGCCCGGGAAGATCTTGTCGAACTGGTAGCCCTGCAGCTGGTCGTAGCAGGTGCCGCAGCTCACCACCACCGTCTTGATATCGAGGTAGTTCAGCGTGTTGGCCACGCGGTGGAACAGCACCCGGTTGTCGGTGATGATCTTGTCGGCCTTGTCGAACTGCCCCGAGCCGCGCTGCGGGTAGCCGCAGCACAGGTAGCCCGGCGGCAGCACCGTCTGCACGCCGGCATGCCACAGCATCGCCTGCGTCGCCAGGCCCACCTGCGAGAACAGCCGCTCCGAGCCGCAGCCCGGGAAATAGAACACCGCCTCGGTCTCGGCCGTCGTCGCCTTCGGGTTGCGGATGATCGGGACGTAGTTCTTGTCCTCGATGTCCAGCAGCGCGCGCGCCGTCTTCTTCGGCAGCCCGCCCGGCAGCTTCTTGTTGATGAAGTGGATCACCTGCTCCTTGAGGGGCGCGGTGCCCACCGTCGAGCGCGGCGCGGCGGTCTGCTTCTTCGCGAGGCCGCGCAGCAGGTTGTTGGCCGCACGCTGCGCCTTGAAGCCGACGTCGACCATCGCACTGCGCAGCAGCTTGATGGTCTCCGGGTTGGTGGCGTTGAGCATCATCATCGCCATCTTGTTGCCGGGGCGGAAGCTCTTCTTGCCCATCTTGCGCAGCAGGTTGCGCATGTTCATCGACACGTCGCCGAAGTCGATCTTCACCGGGCACGGGCTCAGACACTTGTGGCACACCGTGCAGTGGTCGGCCACGTCCTCGAACTCCTCCCAGTGCTTGATCGACACACCGCGGCGCGTCTGCTCCTCGTACAGGAAGGCCTCGACCAGCAGCGAGGTCGCGAGGATCTTGTTGCGCGGGCTGTACAGCAGGTTGGCGCGCGGCACGTGCGTCGCGCACACCGGCTTGCACTTGCCGCAGCGCAGGCAATCCTTCACCGACGCGGCGATCTCGCCGATGTCGCTCTGCTGCATGATCAGCGACTCGTGCCCCATCAGCCCGAAGCTCGGCGTGTAGGCGTTGGTCAGGTCGGCCTTCAGGCGCACGCCGTCGAAGCTCGCGTCGCGCAGCAGCTTGCCCTTGTTGAAGCGGCCCTCGGGGTCGACGCGCTGCTTGTACGCGGTGAAGCCGGCCAGTTCCTCATCGGTCAGGAACTCGAGCTTGGTGATGCCGATGCCGTGCTCGCCGGAGATCACGCCGTCGAGCGAGCGTGCGAGCTTCATGATGCGCGCCACCGCCTCGTGCGCCGTCTGCAGCATCTCGTAGTTGTCGCTGTTGACGGGGATGTTGGTGTGCACGTTGCCGTCGCCGGCATGCATGTGCAGCGCCACCCACACGCGGCCGCGCAGCACGTCGCCGTGGATCTTCTGGCAGGCGTCGACGATCGGCGACAGCGTGGCCCCGGCGAAGATGCCCTGCAGCGGCGTGCGGATCTGCGCCTTCCACGACGCGCGCAGCGTGTGGTCCTGCAGGTCGTCGAAGAAGCTGACGCCGCGATCAGCCTGCACCTGGTCGAGGTTCGACAGCCAGTGCGACCACAGCCCGCGCACCTCGCGCAGCAGCGCCAGCGCCTGCTGCACGCGGTCTTCGAGCAGCTCGGCCGACGCGATCTGGTTCGCGTCGTCGCTCTTGCCCAGCGGCAGCTGGCCGGCGACGAAGAAATCTTCCAGCGCATCGACCAGCGCCAGCTTGTTGCGCAAGCTCAACTCGATGTTGATGCGCTCGATGCCGTTGGTGTACTCGCCCATGCGCGGCAGCGGGATCACCACGTCCTCGTTCACCTTGAACGCGTTGGTGTGGCGGCTGATCGCCGCAGTGCGCTTGCGGTCGAGCCAGAACTTCTTGCGCGCCTCGGCGCTGACCGCGACGAAGCCTTCGCCGGCCCGGCCGTTGGCCAGCCGCACCACCTCGCTGGTGGCGCGCGCCACCGCATCGGCATCGTCGCCGGCGATGTCGCCCACCAGCACCATCTTGGGCAGACCGCCGCGCTTGCTCTTGGTCGCGTAGCCCACCGCCTTCAGGTAGCGGTCGTCCAGGTGCTCCAGCCCGGCCAGGATCGCGCCGCCGGGCTTCTTCTGCTCGGCGAACATGAAATCCTTGATCTCGACGATCGACGGCACCGCATCCTTCGCGTTGCCGAAGAACTCCAGGCACACCGTGCGGGTGTGCGCCGGCATCTTGTGCACCACCCAGCGCGCGCTGGTGATCAGGCCGTCGCAGCCTTCCTTCTGGATGCCCGGCAGGCCGGCGAGGAACTTGTCGGTGACGTCCTTGCCCAGGCCTTCCTTGCGGAAGGTGCGGCCCGGCACGTCGAGCTGCTCGGTGCGTTCGAGCACCTTGCCGGTCGCGTCGAAGTACTTCAGCTCGAAGCGGGCCACCTCCACGTCGTGGATCTTGCCCATGTTGTGGTCGAGCCGCACCACCTCGAGCCACTTCGCGTCGGGCGTGACCATGCGCCACGAGGCCAGGTTGTCGAGCGCGGTGCCCCACAGCACCGCCTTCTTGCCGCCGGCGTTCATCGCGATGTTGCCGCCGACGCACGAAGCCTCGGCCGAGGTCGGGTCGACCGCGAACACGTGGCCGGCGCGCTCGGCCGCATCGGCCACGCGCTGCGTGACGACGCCGGCCTCGGTCCAGATGGTCGCCACGTCGCGGTCCATGCCGGGCAGGCGCATCACCTCGACCTCGGTCATCGCCTCGAGCTTCTCGGTGTTGATGACCGCGCTGTTCCAGGTCAGCGGCACGGCGCCGCCGGTGTAGCCGGTGCCGCCCCCGCGCGGGATGATCGTCAGGCCGAGTTCGATGCACGCCTTCACGAGCGCCGCCATCTCGGCCTCGGTGTCGGGGGTCAGCACGACGAACGGGTACTCGACGCGCCAGTCGGTGGCGTCGGTCACGTGCGAGACGCGCGACAGGCCGTCGTACTTGATGTTGTCCTTCGCGGTGTGGCGGCCGAGCGCCCGCGTGGCCTTGCGGCGCAGCGCGTCCATCGCGTCGAACTGGTCGGCAAAGGCCTGCACGGCCTGGTGGGCGGCGTCCAGCAACTCGCCGACCGAGGCGTCGCGCTGCGCATCGCTCTCGTTGGCAACCGCGGGATTCCGCCGCGCCTGCACCTCGCGCAGCCGGTGGTTCAGCGCCTCGATCAGCAGGCGGCGGCGCCGCGGGTTGTCGAGCAGGTCGTCCTGCAGGTAGGGGTTGCGCTGCACCACCCAGATGTCGCCCAGCACCTCGTAGAGCATGCGGGCCGAGCGGCCGGTCTGGCGCTCGTCGCGCAGGCGGTCCAGCAGCTCCCAGGCCCGCGATCCCAGGATCCGGATCACGATCTCGCGGTCGGAGAACGAGGTGTAGTTGTACGGAATCTCGCGCAGGCGGGGCGCCTTGTGCGCGGCAGTGGCCGCGGCGATCTGGTTCAGCGGGATGGGTGCGTTCATGGGGGCCAGGCTGCAGCACGCCTGTGGGGGCACTTGGACGCAAATGGTACCTCAGCACCTGTTCGGTGCCGGGCGCGCCCCGCCCCGGGGATCCGGCGGGGTAAATCCCGTTGCCGCGGCCGACCATCCACGACATAAACGGACTGTCACAAACTCGTAGCACACTGCGCGGCTGGTCAAAAACCAACCCGTCATTTTCCGGAGAAGTACATGACAACGAAAAGATACGCCGCCCTCGCCGCCGCCGGCTTTGCCGCGCTGGCGCTCGCCGGCCCCGCCCACGCCCAGGTCGAAGTGCAGTGGTGGCACTCGATGACCGGCGGCCTGAACGAATGGGTCAACGACCTGGCCACGCAGTTCAACAACAGCCAGAAGGACTACAAGGTCATCCCGACCTTCAAGGGCAACTACGACGAGTCGATGACCGCCGCAGTGGCTGCCTTCCGCGCCGGCAATGCGCCGCACATCCTGCAGGTGTTCGAGGTCGGCACCGCGACGATGATGTCGGCCAAGGGCGCGATCAAGCCGGTCGGCGAGGTGATGAAGCAGAGCGGCGTCAGCTTCGACCCGAAGGGCTACGTGCCGGCGGTCTCGGGCTACTACACCGCGCCGAACGGCGAGATGCTGTCGTTCCCGTTCAACAGCTCGACGACGATCTTCTATTACAACAAGGACGCCTTCAAGGCCGCCGGCCTGGACCCGAACAAGGCCCCGACGACCTGGCCCGAGGTGACGCTGGCCGCCGCCAAGCTGAAGGCCGCCGGCGTCAAGTGCCCGTACACCACCAGCTGGATGAGCTGGGTGCACCTGGAGAGCTTCTCGACCTGGCACAACACGCTGTTCGCGACGCAGAACAACGGCTTCGGCGGCCCGAGCGCCCGCCTGGCCTTCAACTCGCCGCTGCACCTGCGCCATTTCGAGAACCTGGCCAACATGTCCAAGCAGGGCCTGTTCGTCTACAAGGGTCGCGCGAGCGTCGCGGTGCCGTCGTTCGTGTCGGGTGAATGCGCGATGTTCACCGGCTCGTCGGGCTCGTACGCCGACGTCAGCAAGGGCGCGAAGTTCGCGTACGGGCTGGCCCCGCTGCCGTACTACCAGGACGTTCCCGGCGCGCCGCAGAACACCGCCATCGGCGGTGCGAGCCTGTGGGTGATGTCGGGCAAGAAGCCGGCCGAGTACAAGGGCGTCGCCGAGTTCTTCAAGTACCTGTCGAGCCCCGAAGTGCAGTCGGCCAGCCACAAGCGCACCGGCTACCTGCCGATCACGACGGCGGCCTACGAGATGACCGAGAAATCGGGCTTCTACAAGGAAAAGCCGGGCACCGACGTGGCGGTGACGCAGATGATCCGCAAGACGACCGACAAGTCGCGCGGCATCCGCCTGGGCAATTTCGTCCAGATCCGCACCATCATCGACGAGGAAACCGAGCAGATCTGGTCGGGCAAGAAGGATGCGAAGACGGCGCTGGACGACGCGGTGAAGCGCGGCAACGAGCAGCTCGAGCGCTTCGAGAAAGCCAACAAGGCTCCGGCCCCTTGAGCTGAAACGGGTCGCGTCGCGGCACAATGCGCGCGACGCGGCTGCCCCAGGAAGGCGGCCACCCCGGCCGCCTTACTCATTCTGAACCCCATGGAAAAGCGAGTTAGGTTCGATTCGCAGGTCTTGCCCTGGATGCTGGTCGCCCCGCAGCTGGCGATCTGCGCCGTCTTCTTCTTCTGGCCGGCCGCCCAGGCATTGCTGCAGTCGATGCAGGTGCAGGACAGCTTCGGCCTGTCGACCGAATGGGTCGGGCTGGACAACTTCAAGACGCTGTTCAACGATTCGGCCTACCTCGAATCCTTCCAGGTCACCGCGGTGTTCTCGCTGCTGGTGGCGGTGCTGGGCATCGCGCTGTCGCTGATGCTGGCGGTCTTCGCCGACCGCATCGTGCGCGGCGCGCTGTTCTACAAGACGATGCTGATCATCCCGTACGCGGTGGCGCCGGTGGTCACCGGCGTGCTGTGGGTGTTCATGTTCTCGCCGTCGATCGGCGTGGTGGCGTACGCGCTGGACCATACCTTCGGCTTCCAGTGGGATCACCTGCTGAACAGCACACATGCGATGACGATGATCGTCACCGCCGCGGTCTGGAAGCAGATCTCGTACAACTTCCTGTTCTTCCTGGCCGGCCTGCAGTCGATCCCGAAATCGCTGATCGAGGCCGCGGCCATCGACGGTGCGCGGCCGTGGCGGCGCTTCTGGACCATCCAGTTCCCGCTGCTGTCGCCGACCACCTTCTTCCTGCTCGTGATCAACATGGTGTACGCGTTCTTCGACACCTTCGCGATCATCGATGCCACCACCCACGGCGGCCCGGGCCGCGACACCGCGATCCTGGTCTACAAGGTCTATCAGGACGGCTTCAAGGGCGGCGACCTCGGCGGCTCGGCCGCGCAGTCGACGGTGCTGATGCTGATCGTCATCGCGCTGACGGTGCTGCAGTTCCGCTACGTCGAAAAGAAAGTGCAGTACTGACATGGTCGAGCGCCGCCCCACCCTCGGCATCCTGGCCCACGCCGTGATGATCCTCGGCGTGCTGATCGTCGCGTTCCCGCTGTACATCGCGTTCATCGCGTCGACGCACACCTCGCAGGCCATCCTGCAGGTGCCGATGCCGATGTCGCCCGGCGGGCACTTCTGGGAGAACTACCTCGCGGCGCTGAACGGCCACGGCGGCGGCGCCGGCTCGAACGCGCCGGTTGCCCGCATGATGTGGGTGAGCCTGGTCACCGCGCTGGTGATCACCTTCGGCAAGATCGCGATCTCGCTGCTGTCGGCCTTCGCGCTGGTGTACTTCCGCTTTCCGTTGCGCGGGCTGGTGTTCTGGGCGATCTTCGTCACGCTGATGCTGCCGGTCGAGGTGCGCATCAGCCCGACCTACAAGGTGGTGTCCGACCTCGGCATGCTGAACACCTACGGCGGCCTCACGGTGCCGCTGATCGCGTCGGCCACCGCGACCTTCCTGTTCCGGCAGTTCTTCCTGACCGTGCCGGACGAGCTCGTCGAGGCCGCCCGCATCGACGGCGCCGGCCCGATGCGCTTCTTCAAGGACATCCTGCTGCCGCTGTCGAAGACCTCGATCGCGGCGCTGTTCGTGATCCAGTTCATCTACGGCTGGAACCAGTACCTGTGGCCGCTGATCGCCACCACCGGCGAGCAGATGTACCCGGTGGTGGTGGGCATCCGCATGATGATCGCCGGCGGCGACTCCGGCAACGAATGGAACATCGTGATGGCCACCGCCATCCTCGCGATGCTGCCGCCGGCGATCGTCGTGATCCTGATGCAGCGCTGGTTCGTCAAGGGCCTCGTGGACACCGAGAAGTAAAGAACAAAACCATGGCAGCCATTTCCCTCCAGAACGTCGTCAAGCGCTACGGCATCGGCCCGAAGGCCAACCAGGTCATCCACGGCGTCAACGCCGAGATCGGCGACGGCGAGTTCATCGTGATCGTCGGCCCGTCGGGCTGCGGCAAGAGCACGCTGCTGCGCATGGTGGCCGGGCTCGAGGAGGTCTCCGGCGGCGAGATCTCGATCGGCGGGCGCGTCGTCAACGACGTCGAGCCGTCCGAGCGCGACATCGCGATGGTGTTCCAGAACTACGCGCTCTACCCGCACATGAGCGTGTTCGACAACATGGCCTACGGGCTGAAGATCGCGAAGGTGCCGGTCGCCGACATCAAGACCCGCGTCGACAAGGCCGCGAAGATCCTCGAGCTCGGTGCGCTGCTGCAGCGCAAGCCGCGCGAGCTGTCGGGCGGCCAGCGCCAGCGCGTCGCGATGGGCCGCGCGATCGTGCGGCAGCCGCAGGTCTTCCTGTTCGACGAGCCGCTGTCCAACCTCGATGCGAAGCTGCGCGGCCAGACCCGCCTGGAGATCCGCAAACTGCACGCCGAGCTGGGCGTCACGTCGCTGTTCGTCACGCACGACCAGGTCGAGGCGATGACGCTCGCGCAACGCATGATCGTGATGAACGCCGGCCACATGGAGCAGATCGGCACGCCGGAAGAGGTCTACGCCCGCCCGGCCACCACCTTCGTCGCGAGCTTCATCGGCTCGCCGCCGATGAACCTGCTGACCGGCCGCGCACAGGGCGCGAGCTTCACGTTCGGCGGCGTGGACCTGCCTTTGCCCCACGCGGCGCCGCGCGACGGCGAGCTGATCCTCGGCGTGCGCCCGGAGCACCTGGGCCATGCGAGCCTCGCCCACGACGGCGGCTGGCCGCTGGCGATCGAAATGGTCGAGATGCTCGGTGCCGAACGCCTGGTGCACGGCCGCATCGCCGACCACGGCTTCACGCTGCGCATCGACGGCACGCTGGTGCCGCCGGCGCCCGGCAGCACGCTGCACCTGAAGCCGTCGGCCGAGCACCTGCACTGGTTCGACGCGGCGAGCGGCAAGCGGGTGGTCGCATGACCACCTGGAACTACCCCCTCTGGGTCGCGCACCGCGGCGCCGGGCTGCTGGCCCCCGAGAACACGCTGGCCGCGTTCCGCGTCGGCGCCAGCCACGGCTACCGCGCGTTCGAGTGCGACGTCAAGCTGAGCGCCGACGGCGTGCCCTTCCTGCTGCACGACGCGACGCTGCAGCGCACCACGCCCGAGCACGGCCGCGCCTCGGACCGCAGCTGGGCCGAGCTGTCGCGGCTGGACGCCGGCGGCTGGCACAGCCGCGGCTTCGCCGGCGAGCCGATCCCGAGCTTCGAGGCGATCGCCCGCTACTGCCTGCGCAACGGCTTCGCGCTGAACATCGAGATCAAGCCGACGCCGGGCGATGAGGCCGAGACCGGCCGCGTCGTCGCGCGCGAAGCGGCCCGGCTGTGGGCCGGCGAGGCGCTGCAGCCGCTGCTCAGCTCGTTCAAGCCCGATGCGCTGGCCGCCGCCCGCGACAGCGCGCCGGCCGTGCCGCGCGCGCTGCTGCTGGACAGCCTGCGCAGCGGCTGGCTGGAAGAAGCGCAATCGCTCGGCTGCGCCGCCGTGGTCACGCACTACGGGCTGATCGACGCCGCGGTGCTGGCCCGCGTGCACGGCGCCGGCCTGCGCGCGCTGGTCTACACCGTGAACGACCCGGCCGAGGCGCGCCGGCTGATGGCGCTCGGCATCGACGGCATCATCACCGACGCCGTCAGCCGCTTTTCACCGGGCGTCGCCATCCACGACTGAATCGTCCACGATGGAGGGCCCGGGCCGCACGTCGGCCTCGGCCCCCATCCAGTCCTCGACGTTCTCCAGCTTCGGCAGCTCGCGCACGTTGCGGATCACCGGGTGGCGCCCCGCCACCGCCGCCACCAGCAGCGCAGCGGTGCCGGCGAACACCAGCGAGGCGCGCAAGCCCACCTGCTCGCCCAGCCAGCCGCCGAGCAACGCACCCGGCCCGGCCGGGATCAGGATCAGCCAGCGCATCGTCGCCGTCATGCGGCCGAGCAGCGGCTCCGGCGTCACCGCCTGCCGCAGCCCGAGGAAGTTGATGAAGATCAGCACCGCGCCGGCCGAGAAGCACAGCAGCATCGCCGCGAACGCCGCCACGCCCCAGGAGTTGGCCGGCGCCGCCGCCAGCACCAGCCAGCCGACGCCGCAGATCACGAAGCCCAGCACCAGGCACGGCCCCGGCCCGTAGCGCCGGCTGATGCGGTTGCCGTAGACGCTCGCGAGGATGGTGCCGCCGCCCATGCCCATGTAGCTGAGGCCGATCGCCTGCTCGCCCAGGCCCAGCGTGCGGGTCGCGAACAGGATCTGCACCACCAGCGCCGCGTGGTGGCACATCTGCCACAGGCCCACCGCGGTCGCCAGCGCGATCAGCAGGCGCTGGCTGCGCACGAAGCGCACGCCGGCCTGCAGGTCGCGCCAGAAGTGCGCATCGGCCCGCGGGCGGCGGATCTCGACGATGCGGATGCCGCGCAGGATGGCGGCCGACAGCAGCAGCAGCACCGCATCGACCAGCAGCGCGAGCGGCGCCCCCACCAGCTTGATCAGCGCGCCGGCCAGCCCCGGCCCGGCCACCTCGGCGCCCGAGGTGGCGAGCGCGTTCTTCGCATGCGCCTCCACCAGCCGCTCGCGCGCCACCACCTGCGTCAGCACGATCTGCGCGGCGGTGCCGGCGGTGGTGTAGACCGTGCCGATCACGAAGGCGACGACGTACATCCACGGCATCGTGAGCCAGCCCATCCACCAGGCGAAGGGCACGCTCGCGACGACCACCGCCAGGCTCGATTCGCCAAGGACGTAGACCGGCAGCTTGCGCACCCGGTCGAGCCAGACCCCGGCCGGCAGCGAGAACAGCACGAAGGGCAGCGTCTCCATCATGGTCAGCAGCCCCATCTGCGTGGGCGAGGCGTGCAGCAGCAGCGCGGCGGTCAGCGGCAGCGCGAGCATCGTGACCTGGCCGCCGAACGAGCTGATCAGGATCGAGGTCCAGAGCCGGCGGTAGGTGGCGTCGTGCAGCAGGTCGCCCACCGGCAGCGCCAGGCGCGCCCGCGCCTGGCGGCGCCAGGCGGCCAACCTCTCCGACAGCCCCGACACCCTCCCTCGCACGAACCGGCGAATCATCGATTCCCTCTCATATTTATGCGGCATTGGTCTCAACCGGAACCGCACAGTGTGCCGCGGTTCGATACCATCCGTCTCTCAAGGAGGTGCACGACATGCAAGCCCTGCAGATCCTTCACCTGGAAGACGACACGCTCGATGCGGACCTGGTGCAGCGCGAGGTCGCGCGGCTCGACATCCGGTCGAACTGGGTCACGGTCGCTTCCAGCGAGCAGTTCTTCGAGGCGATGGAGAACACCCGCTTCGACGCGATCCTCTCCGACAACCGCGTGCCCGGCATCGAGGGCCTGCAGGCGCTCGAGGTCGCGCGGCAGCGCCGGCCCGGCATGCCGTTCATCTTCGTCAGCGGCAACACCGACCCGCGCTGGGCCGAGCACTGCCTGGAGGCCGGCGCCACCGACTACGTCCCGAAGGACCAGCTGTTCCGCCTGCCGAGCGCGCTGCGCCGGCTGCACGATGCACGCGAGGCCGAGCGGCTGGCCCGGCTCACGCGCGGGCGCGCGCTGCTGGTCGACCTGGTGAAGGAGCTGTCGCTCGCGCGCAGCGTCGACACCATCGTGCGCATCGTGCGGCGCGGCGCGCGCCAGTTGAACCAGGCCGACGGCGCCACCGTCGTGATGCGCGACGGCGAGTTCTGCCACTACGTCGACGAGGACGCGATCGGCCCGCTCTGGAAGGGCAGCCGCTTCCCGCTCGGCTCGTGCATCAGCGGCTGGGCCATGCTGAACGGGCAGGCGGTCGCGATCCCCGACATCTACCTCGATCCGCGCATCCCGCACGACGCCTACCGGCCGACCTTCGTGAAGAGCCTGGTGATGGTGCCGATCCGCGCCGAATCGCCGATCGGCGCGATCGGCAACTACTGGGCGAACACGCACGAGGCGACGCCCGACGAGGTGGAGCTGATCCAGGCGCTGGCCGACTGCACCTCGCTCGCGTTCGAGAACGTCGCGGTGTACGAGAACCTGGAGCGCCGCGTGCAGCAGCGCACCGCCGAGCTGCAGGAGGCCAACAGCGAGCTCGAGGCCTTCACCTACTCGGTCTCGCACGACCTGCGCGCGCCGCTGCGCGCGGTGCAGGGCTACAGCGAGATGCTGYTGGCCGACGCCTCGCCGCCGCTGCAGGGCCAGGCGCTGCTGTTCGGGCAGAGCATCCTGGCCTCGGCGCACCGCATGCATGCGCTGATCGAGGACATGCTCAGCCTGTCGAAGGTCACGCGCGCCCAGGTGCGCGTGCAGCCGGTGCACATCGGCGCGATGGCGCGCGACATCCTGACCACGCTGCAGACGGCCTGGCCGCAGCGCAGCGCGCAGGTCGAGCTCGACGCCACGCTGATGGCCGACGGCGACGCCGGCCTGCTGCGGCTCGCGCTCGAGAACCTGCTGTCGAACGCCTGGAAGTTCACCAGCAAGCGCGACGACGCGAAGATCTCGTTCAGCGCCGAGGCGCAGAAGGACGGCCGCCTGGTCTACTGCGTGCGCGACAACGGCGCCGGCTTCGACATGGCCTACGTGCAGCAGCTGTTCGAGCCGTTCCGCCGGCTGCACCGGGAATCGGATTTCCCCGGCACCGGCGTCGGCCTCGCGATCGTGCGCCGCGTGGTGCAGAAGCACGGCGGCGAGATCTGGGTGCACGCCGAGAAGGACAAGGGCGCGAGCTTCTTCTTCACGCTGCCGCGCACCGGCAAGGCGCGCTGACAGCGGTTCAGCGCATCCGCTCCTTCAGCAGCGCGCGCAGCCGCTCGCGCAGCTCGGGCGTCATCTCGCCGAGCGCGCCGCGGCGGTTCGCCGGGATGTGCGCCGCCGCGTCGCGCCCGGCATCGAACACGTAGTGCTCGAAGATCGCGCCCCAGCCGCGGCGCTCCTCGGCGGGCAGCGACTTCAGGCACATCAGCACGTGCAGCAGGCCGTCGAGCGCCGACGGCACCGGGTCGTCGACCGCCAGCGCGCCGCGCCACCAGTAGTTCACCAGCATGTTGAAGCCCGCGAGCGACTCCACATGGTGCCACCACAGCGCCGGGATCAGGATCGCATCGCCCGGCTCGAGCTCGGCCACCTGCGCGGCGGCGACCGCCTCGCGGAAGCGCGGGAAGCGCTCGAAATCGGGCGCCGCGAAGTTCACCAGGCTGATCGGCGTGCCGGTCGGCGCATGGTCGAGCGGGCCGATGTACAGGTTGCCGATCTGCTCCGGCGGGAACAGCGTGAAGCGGCGCCGGCCGGCCACCACGCAGGCGATGTTGCTCGATTCGTCGAAGTGCGCCGGCGTCGTGAGCGCGTTGCCGAGCCAGATGCGCGGCACGATGCGCTGCCCGAGCAGCGGCAGCGGGTTCTCGTCGACGAAGCCGGGCAGGCAGTCGGGGATCGGCGAGCTCTGCACCGCCACCGCCGGCGGGTTCGGGAAGGCCGAGTAGCGCAGCACCTGCTCGAGCACCGTCGACAGCGGCAGCTGGTTGCGCATGAAGTTGAAGCCGCTCATGTCGGCGTTGTAGAACAGCCGCCCGTGCTGGTCGGGCGGCGTCATCACCGCCTGCACCTGGCTGCCGTTGTCGTGGTCGGCCAGGTACTGCGCAAGCGCCAGCGGCGATGCCAGGCCGTGGCGCACCGCGGGCCAGTGCTTCACGAGCCCGCGCAGCACGGTCGGGCGGGCGCCGGCGATCACCTCGCGGCGCAGCGTCTCGTCGTCGAGGCCGCAGACCTCAGGGATCGGTGTGGTGGTGATCGGTCGGGACGGCGGCTGGGACGGCATGGTCCGCCGAGGATAGCCCACGCAATGCCGCGGCGAGCTCGGCCACCACCGGCGACCAGTCGCCGCGCGTGGCCTGCCGGAACAGCCGCAGCGCGCCCGGGTACCACGGCGAATCGCTGCGTTCGGTGAGCCAGCGCCAGTCGGTCATCTGCTGCGGCAGCAGCACCCAGCACGGCTTGCCGAGCGCGCCGGCCAGGTGGGCGACCGCGGTGTCGACGCAGATCACGAGGTCGAGCGCCTGCACGATGGCGGCGGTGTCGGCGAAGCTGTCGATCTCGCCGCCCAGGTGCAGCGCGACCGGCGCGCGCAGCGCCTCGTCTTCGCCGGCGCCCTTCTGCAGGCTGACGAAGTGCACGCCGGGCAGCGCGGCCAGCGGCGCCAGCAGGTCGATCGACGGCAGCGAGCGCTCGTCGTCGTTCTCGAACGCGGGGTTGCCTTTCCAGACCAGGCCCACGCGCAGGCCGCGCGATGGGAGCGCCTGCTGCAAACGCAATTGCCAGCGCGCGGCGTCCGCCGGCTCGGCGCGCAGGTAGGGTCGGGCCGCGGGAACCGTGTCGGGCAGGGTGCCGAGGTGGCGCGGCACGCTGGTCGCCGAGGTCCAGCAATCCCAGCGCGCGGGCGGCAGCAGGCCGTCGGCCGGCAGCACCTCGTCGACACCGTCCAGCGTCGACAGCAGCGCCTGCAGCGGCGGCGGGCACAGCAGCGTGACGCGCAGCGCACCGGCCTGCTTCAGCACCGTGGCGAAGCGACTGAACTGGATCATGTCGCCGTAGCCGCCCTCCAGGCCGACCAGCACGCGGCGGCCGTCCAGCGGCTCGCCCTGCCAGCGCGGGCAGGTGACGCGCCCGGCCAGGTCGAGCTGCCAGCCGCGCCATGCGTAGTGGGACCAGCCCTCGTCCCAGCGCCCGTCGCGCAGGCACAGGTAGGCGAGGTTGATGTGCGCCTTCGGGTACTGCGGGTCCAGCGACAGGCTGCGCCGGCAGCAGGCTTCGGCATCGCCGTGCCGGCCCATCTGCGCGAGCAGCACGCCGAGGTTGGACCAGGCGGCCGGCGCGTCGGGATCGAGCTGCACGGCCGCCCAGCAGGCGGCCAATGCCTCGTCGAAGCGTTTCAGACGCGCCAGCAGCGCGCCGTGGTTCAGGTGGATGGTGGGTTGCTGCGGCCGCAGCGCGAGCGCGCGGCGGTAGCAGGCGTCGGCCTCGTCGAGGCGGCCGGCGGCCTCGGCCAGCCAGCCGAGGTTGGCATGCGCCTCGCCGAGATCGGGCTCGATCGCGATCGCCTCGCGGAAGCAGGCTTCGGCACCCGCTGCGTCGTGCGCGGCGAGGTGCCGGGTTCCGTCGAAGAAGCGTTGGCTTGCAGCGGGCTGCATGCGGGCATTGGAACGCGCCGGCCGGCATCGCGATCCTCGAAGCAGCAGGGCAAGAGCCCGGCTGTTCTTGTCAATAGTGCGGCGGCAACTCGTCGCGCAGGCTGCGGAACGGCACGGCGTCCTGGCCGGCGGCCTGCTGGCGCAGCAGCGCGATCTGGGCCGCCATCTGCTCGATCTGCTGCTGCTGGCGCGCCAGCAACGCGTTCAGCGAATCGAGCAGGTCCTCGCTGAAGCTGGCCTTGATCTCCAGGGCGGTGAGGCGGCGGTCGGTGTCGTGTGCGGAGTCCATGGGGGCATTGGAACTCAGCCGCTGCGCCTCGGGATCGATCCGGTCAGTGTCGTGTAGCGCGAAGCTCCTCCAACGCTTTCCGCAACGGCCCGACCCTCAAGTTCTGCTCGAGCGTCAGGTTCTCGCTGTCGTCGAGCACATCGAGTGCATCAAGCGCATCGAGGCAGGCAGCGATGTAGTCATCCAGCTGGTGCGCCTCCACACGTTTCGCGAGCGCCTTTTTCAACGACGCCCCCGGCGTGCCGACGATCGCCAACAGTTCGTGAATCTCCGGCAGCATCCGGCGGGCGGTGTCCCGGGACGGGTCCATCGGCTTGCCGTCAATTCCCTCCTCGGACCGGTCAAGAGGCGTGTTCGTGTGCTCTTTCTGCCTGTTCTTCGGCGATTTCACCCGTGGTACACCAGGGTCGTCGCTGTCTTCGCCGGCTATCTGCCCGAGCTCGCGAACGATATCTCGCGCCAGCAGGGTCACCTTTTCGTTCAGGTGTCCCGCATGGGCAAGCATGCGGAGTTCACCAGCCAACACGCCGCAGAAGCGCTTGCGAGCCTCCTCCGAGGTGTCAGACAGAAGGTGGTCGATCGCCAGCTGCAATTGGTCGTGCCACGTGGATCCCGGCTGGCCTGTCGCGAAGTACAACAGGCTTTGAACGTGCTGATACGCCCCGATGCAGTCTTCTGTCCAGTCGTCGTTCGCCGTCTCGCCCAGTTTCGTCCAGGTGCGCAGGTGGCGCTCGGCCGCCCCGTCCCGTGCTGCCGGCTCCGGCTGAAGCTGGTTTTTGAACGCCAGCATCCGTGCATAGACGCCGTCCGGATCAGCTTGCTCTCCCAGGTGCTCGAATGCCTGCTGCAGCACCGCCATGGACTGGAGGAAGGTCTTGCGGTCGACCCCGAGCCCTCCTTCATCTTCGGGGCTGAACATGATCCGGGCCAGCGCCACTGGAACAGTCTCTTCACCCGAGTTGGACAGGCGCCGGGCCATCGACTCCGCGACCTCGAACCTGCTGACGAACTGTTGCGGCTGGACCGCTTCGTTCGTGCGCGCCGGCGGCATGTCGTAGGTCCGGCGCAGCGCGTTCGCGATCGCCGCGTGAGCCTCCTCGATCCGGCCTGCATGCAACTGCGCCAGCACGGCTCCGCGCAGCAGCAGTTCACTGACCGGATCGAACCCCCCGGCCCGCAGGATCTTCATCGCGAAGGAATCCTCTCGCCCGCCGGCGTCCAGGTTCTCCAGGATGTCGAACGCCATCATGTCCACCGTCATCGACTCGTTGGCGCCACCCTCGTAGGTCGCTGTGTGCTCCTTCGCATAGCCTTGCTCGGCGTCGGTCAAGTCGCCTCTGCCGTACTGCACCGAGAAGCCCTGCAGGTAGGCCTTGCGCAGCGCGTCCAGCGAATGAATGGCACGCATCGCCCGGTTGTCACGCTCATCCCATTTCTGCAGACGTTCTTCGTCCGCACGTGTCTTCTGGCGCTTGTACATCGAGACCCCAAAGAAGCCCATCGCGGCCGCGCTGAAAACCGGGATGGCATAGGCCAGCCCGGGGGCGGCAGCGGCGACGACGGGGACGGCCGCCGCCCCCAGCGCGAACTTCGCCAACAGGATCGTGCTCATCTCTGCGGCGACGATGCGCCCGGCACCAGACACGATCCGGCTGACAGCCGCCTTCTGCTCCTTGCCCGCAATTCGCTTCTTGCGCTGGCAGTAACCGAGCAGGGTGCCCAGATAGGCCTCATGCAACGGGTTGTCCCATGCCTCGTCCCACAACGGCGTCAATCGTGCGATTCGCGCCTTGGACATGGCCTTCGCGATGTCGGCAGCCTCCAGCTCGAATCCTCCCTGCGGCATGTCC
>NZ_JBFUGW010000072.1:0-25343 GCF_056402735.1 Rhizobacter sp. P3_C12 | reverse complement strand
ACCGTGACCGGCCTGGCCGGCGACACCGTCAGCGTGGCCGGCACGGGCAGCGGCAGCTTCGCCGACAAGAACGTGGGCAACGGCAAGGCGGTGACCGTGACCGGCTACCTGCTGAGCGGGGCCGACGCCGGCAACTACGTGCTCGTGCAGCCCACCGGGCTCAACGCGAACGTCACGCCGGCGAGCCTCACGGTCAGCGGCGTGGCCGCAGCGAGCAAGGTCTACGACGCGACGACTGCGGCGGCCCTCAGCGGCAGCGCCACCGTGACCGGCCTGCCCGGCGACAGCGTCAGCGTGGCGGGCACGGGCAGCGGCAGCTTTGCCAACAAGAACGTGGGCAACGGCAAGACGGTGACCCTCGCCGGCTACTTGTTGAATGGTGCCGACGCCGGCAACTACGTGCTCGTGCAGCCCGCCGGGCTCARCGCGAACATCACGCCAGCGAGCCTCACGGTGAGCGGCGTGGCCGCCACCAGCAAGGTCTACGACGCGACGACGGCGGCCAGCCTTAGCGGCAGCGCTACCGTGACCGGCCTGGCCGGCGACACCGTCAGCGTGGCGGGCACGGGCAGCGGCAGCTTCGCCGACAAGAACGTGGGCAACGGCAAGGCGGTGACCGTGACCGGCTACCTGCTGAGCGGGGCCGACGCCGGCAACTACGTGCTCGTGCAGCCCGCCGGACTGAGCGCGAACATCACGCCAGCGAGCCTCACGGTGAGCGGCGTGGCCGCCACCAGCAAGGTCTACGACGCGACGACGGCGGCGGCCCTCAGCGGCACCGCCACCGTGACCGGCCTGGCCGGCGACACCGTCAGCGTGGCCGGCACGGGCAGCGGCAGCTTCGCCGACAAGAACGTGGGCAACGGCAAGGCGGTGACCGTGACCGGCTACCTGCTGAGCGGGGCCGACGCCGGCAACTACGTGCTCGTGCAGCCCGCCGGACTGAGCGCGAACCTCACGCCAGCGAGCCTCACGGTGAGCGGCGTGGCCGCCACCAGCAAGGTCTACGACGCGACGACTGCGGCCAGCCTTAGCGGCAGCGCCACCGTGACCGGCTTGGCCGGCGACAGCGTCAGCGTGGCCGGCACGGGCAGCGGCAGCTTCGCCAGCAAGAACGTGGGCAACGGCAAGGCGGTGACCGTGACCGGCTACCTGTTGAATGGTGCCGACGCCGGCAACTACGTGCTCGTGCAGCCCACCGGGCTCAGCGCGAACGTCACACCAGCGAGCCTCACGGTCAGCACGGGCGATGTGATCAAGCCCTACGACGGTACGACCGCGGCCAACGGAAGCCCGGTGGTTGTCGCGGGATCGCTCTACGGAAGCGACACGCTGGCAGGTGGTGCCTATGCCTTCACCGACAAGAATGCCGGGACCGGCAAGACGGTCACCGCCTCGGGCGTCGCCATTGCCGACGGAAACGGCGGAGCCAACTACAGCGTTGCATATGTCAACAACACCCACAGCAGCATCAGCCCGGGAGTTGACATCCCAATACCCTCGCCACAGCCACAGCCACAGCAGCCGCCTTCATCCGCCACGTCTTCTGACATGCGTGACGCGCTGGATGAGGTGCAGGAGGCCAACACGGTGGATGTGGCGGCAGGCCAAACCGCAGGGCGTCCCGGGGGCTTGCGGATCGACTCGTGCGGGACGCGAATGCCAACGACCAAAAGGGCTGACTGCCCGATGGAGTTCATCTATCTGCGAGCGGGCTCCTCCCTTTCGAGCCTGACCGACGCCAAGGTGCTCTCCCGCAAGAAGCTGGGTGTCGCCCGTGACGAATGAGCGACACAGGTCCGAACTTGTTCGCGTCGGGTTGCTCACCATGGCATTGCTCGTTTGCAGACCAGCACAGGCTGCGCCCGACGCTGGCTCGTTGCTGCAAGGCATGCGCGACACGGTGCCTTCGCTCTCCAAGCCGCCGACCACAGCGCCGGCCGAGCCGGCACTCTCGAAGCCGGCGAGCGGCGAAGAGCGCATCAGGGTGAGCGGCATCCGCATCGTCGGTGCTGCTGAGCTGATGGGACATCAAGACGTATCGCCTTTGCTGGCCAGCATCATCGGAAAGTACCTGTCGATGCGTGACCTCGATCAATTGGCAGATCGCATTACGCGCTTCTATCGCCGAAATGGCTATCTCGTGGCGCGTGCCTATGTACCCACGCAAGACATCGTGAACGGGGAAGTCAAGATTGTTCTCATTGAAGGTCGACTGGATCGGGTGCAGTCGACGAACCGAGCGAACCTTCCGACTTGGCTGCTGTCGCCAATCAACGCCCTGGAGAAAGGCGTGCCGGTCAGGGCACACGATTTGAGGGACGCGCTTCAACCCTTGCAGGACCTACCCGGTGTGGAGGTGCGGTCGACCTTGCGCCCCGGAGCCACCGTCGGCGGAACTGATCTGCTGGTCGACGTGGCACCCGGCAAGGCAATGATCGGCTCGGCTGACGCTGACAATTTCGGAAGCCCGTACACCGGCACGTATCGTGTGGGCGCAAGCCTTTTCTTCAACAACCCGCTCCACTTGGCAGATCAGGTGGGCTTGCGGGCTCAGACGGGCGGGGGTGGCTTTGCCTACGGACGTGCGAGCTACCAGTTGCCGGTGATCAGCGCGAGCACCCGGATTGGCTTGGCTTGGTCGCGCATGCAATACCAGCTCGGTAAAGAGTTCAAGGATTTGCAGGCGCGGGGCAGCGCCACGGTCGGTTCTGCCTATCTTTCACACGCGCTCATCCGAGAATCAAATTTCTCTGGCACTGCACAACTTCAGTACGACGACACGACCCTTCAGGATGAAGTGAGGGTCTTMGGAACAGAAGCCCGAAAGAAGTTGCGCGCCGGCACTGCAAGCATCTCCCTGGAGTCAAGTGACAACACACTGAATGGGGGAGCGACGAGCGCGTCGCTGATGGTGGGCAGCGGAGCGCTGAAGCTTGATCCGGAGTCGGCAGCCATCGATGCAGCGGGTGCAAACAGCGAAGGCAGCTTCGGCCGAATCAACATCAGCTTGTCTCGAAAACAGTGGCTGGGAGCAGAGGCCGGCGTGCTGCTTTCTTACTCAGGGCAATGGAGCAGCAAGAACCTGGACTCGTCGCAAAAGATGTCAGCGAGCGGAATCTATGGCGTCAGGGCCTATCGCGAGGGCGAACTCTCTGGCGACCGCGCGCACTTGGTCAGCACCGAGCTGTTCTGGCAGGCGGCGGACGCGCTGAGGTTGCAGTGGTTCTACGACTACGCGCGCGTGCGACCGAATGCCCGACCCTGGACCACTGGCCAAGATGAACTCAACGCTTCCGGTGCGGGCGTTGGAGCGTCTTACACCCGGTCCTTCTTGCAGGGGCGCCTGGCACTGGCCCGAGGGCTCGGTACCAGTCCGCTGGCGGCCCATCAGCGCTCACGTTGGCAATGGTGGACGCAGGTGAGCGGGTTCTTCTGATCCAAGGTCCGCGGAAGCCGAACGCCACCGCGACTTGAACCTGAGACCGTTGAGTCGTTGCAGTCAGACGCGGTCACACTGCGGCCGTAGTACTTGCTGAATCCAGGGGCAAGGCCGGCGCGGAGTGATTCGTCAACCATAGGAGTGAAACGCGATTCCCGGTGGCCAGATCAATCCGCGAAGTCGTACGGCCCGCCCCGCTCCAGCGCGCGCTGGTACGCCGGCCGCGCGTGGATGCGCTTCAGCCAGGCCATCAGCTTCGGCCGGCTCGCATCCAGCCCCGCGCGCTGCGCCGCGGCCTCGACCGGAAAGCTCATCTGGATGTCGGCCGCGCTGAATTCGCTGCCCGCGAACCACGCGCTCCTGCCGAGCTCGGCCTCCATGAAGTCGAGCTGCCGCTTCAGGTTCGGCTCGACCATCAGCGACAGCACCTTGGCCGAGATGCCCTTCGCGATCGGCTTCACGAAGAACGGCATCGGCGATTTCGGGATGCGATCGAAGATCAGCTTCAGCAGCAGCGGCGGCATCGCCGAGCCTTCGGCGAAGTGCAGCCAGTAGGTGAACCGCAAGGCCTCGGGCGTGCCCGCCGCGGGCGCGAGCCGGCCCTGGGTGCCGGGGCTGAAGCGCGACAGCAGGTACTCGATGATCGCGCCCGATTCGGCCACCGTGGTGCCGTCGTCGGTGATCACCGGCGACTTGCCCAGCGGGTGCACCTGCAGCAACTCGGGCGGCGCCAGCATCGTCTTCGGGTTGCGCTGGTACTTCTTGATCTCGTACGGCACGCCCAGCTCCTCGAGCAGCCAGAGCACGCGCTGCGAGCGCGAGTTGTTCAGGTGGTGGACAACGATCATGCGGTCTCCTTGATATGGCCTGTCGAGCGGCCCGTGGCGCGCATTGTCACAGCGCGCGGCATCCGACAGCGGCGGACCACCCGCGCGGCGCCTCGTCCGACAACGATCTCAGGCACGCCCCACATCGGGTCGCCCCCTCCACCGACACGGTGCGCGATGCACGAAACCTAGAGTTCGCATCACGAATTCATCGTTCTCGACTCCACTGAAAGGCAGTCCATCATGCACAAGGCTCTCAAATTCGTCGCGGCATTCGCTCCGATCCTCCTGGTTGCTGCCTGCGGTGGCGGTGATGACAGCATCGACGACCGGCTGGACATCGCCGACCCGAAGGTGCGCTTCATCCACGCGATCCCGGCCGGCCCGAACGTCTCGCTGTACCGCAACACCGAGATCTCCGGTGGCGTCGACAACGTGCCTTACCTGTACGCGTCGAAGTACTACACCGTCGACACCGCGCCGGCCGACTACACCGTGAAGACCACCACCGGCGGCGTCACCGTGGGCACGATCAACTTCAACCCGACGCGCGGCAACAAGTTCACGCTGATCGCGGTGCCGGGCGAAGCCACGACGACCAACCTGCTGATGATCAACGACCCGTACGACAAGCAGCTCACCGCCACCAACGGCCGCGTGCGCGTCGTCAACGGCTCGTTCAATGCGCAGAACGTCGACGTCTACCTGACGGCCGCCAATGTCGACATCGCCACGGTGGGGCCGAACTTCGCCGCCGCCGCGTACAAGAGCGCGGTGCCRGCCTCGAGCTCGAACTCGACCGACTTCACCGCCGGCAACTACGTGATGCGCGTGACGACCGCCGGCACGAAGGCCGTGATCTTCACCGCGCCGATCGAGGTGCAGACCAATGCCGACCTGCTGCTGATGACGGTGCCGCAGAGCCTCGCCGTCAACGACGTGAAGGTGCTGGAGGTGATCGCCGACAACGGCCAGCCGAGCACCGAGATCATCAACCAGCCTTGAGGCTGCCGCGATGATGCGACGCCGCCAGCAGCAGCTGGCGGCGTTGCGCATGGGCCTCCAGGAAACCGAGCACCCTGTCCCAGGGCACCGGCTTGCGGTACAGCAGCACGTTGGGCGGCAGGCCGCCGCGGCGTGCGATCTCTTCGTCGTCCAGCCCGGTGACGACCACCTGGGCCATCAACGCCAGTTCGGCATCGTTCTGCACCGCGGCGACCAGCCGGAACCCGTCGACCGGCTCCATCTGCAGGTCGGTGATCAACACGTCGGGGCGAAACCGTTCGAGCTTGAGCAAGGCCTCGATGCCGTCGGTCGCAAACTCGCACGAGATCGGCAGCCGGCTGCGGCGCAACACCTTCTGGTAGCTCAGCGTGGTGGTCGGGCTGTCCTCGACGATCAGCACCGTCATGCTCGACGACGGCGCCGGTGGCGGCGCCGGCGCCGCGCCGGGCACCAGCTGCAGCTGCCCGCTCAGCAGCGCCTGCACCGAGCTGCGGACGATGCGCCGGTGCCCGCCGGGCGTGCGCATCGCGAGCAGCACGCCGCTGTCCACCATCTTCTGGACCGAGGTGCGGGAAACCCCCAGCAGGCCGGTCACCTCGCCCACGGTCAGTAATTCCTCGTGTTCCACGGTGTCGGTCAACTTGCGGTCGGGAGAAGCGCCCATGTTACGGCCTCCGCCCGCCCCGCCCGGGCAGCGTTCAGGAGAAGCGCTGCCGCAGCCACTCGCGCGCCCCGTCGGCCGAGGCCTCCAGCAACTGCGTCACCTCGTGCTGCACCACGATCGTGTCCAGCACCTCGCCGGCGTGGCAGCGCCGCTCGATCTCGCGCACCCGGCGGCCGGCGTCGAAGCACCAGATCGATTCCAGCGAGTTCGCCAGCTCGTGCAGCACCGCGGCATAGGCCGCGCGGCCGCGCGCCGGGGCGTCTTCGAGCGCGGTGCGGCCGGTGTCCAGGTCTTCCAGGAACGCGAGCAGCACTTCGGCGATGCTGTCGGTATCGCCGTCGAAATCGGCCAGCGCACGCCGGGTGTCGAAGGTGACCTTCGGAAAGTTCATGAGTGAGCGGCTTCCAGGGTGGGGGTCAGGCTGATGCGGGGCATGAATTCCGGCAGTTCCGGCAGCGGCTCGTTGGCGGCGATCAGCGGCACGAGCTTGCGGATCAGGCCGTTGCGGTCAACCGGCTTCGTGATGTAGTCGTTCATGCCGGCCGCCTGGCACTGCTCGCGCTCGCCGCCCATCGCGAGCGCGGTCACGCCGATGATGGGCACGCTCGCCCCGCTGGTGTGGCCCGAGCCCGTCACGCCGCCCATCGCGCGGATCGCGCGCGCCGCGTCGTAGCCGTTCATCACCGGCATCGAGACATCCATCAGGATCGCGTCGAAGTGCGCGCCGGCCGCCTTCTCGACCGCCTGCTCGCCGTTGTTCGCGATCTCCACGTGCGCACCCTCCTGCTGCAGCCACTTGCGCAGCAGCATCTGGTTGATGCGGTTGTCGTCGACGACCAGCACGTGCTGGCCGGACAGCCCGTGCGCCAGCGTGTCGATGCTGCTGTCGGGCTGGGTGTGCACGAAGCCGGCGGTCGACGCGGCGCGCGGCAGGAACACGATCACCTCGAAGCACGAGCCCCGGCCCTCGGTGCTCTCGACCTGGATGTCGCCGCCCATCATCCGCGCGAGCTGGCGGCACAGCGCCAGGCCGAGCCCGGTGCCGCCGTAGCGCCGCGTGACCGACTCGTCGGCCTGCGTGAAGGCGGCGAAGAGCCGCTTCTGCAGCGCCTTCGGAATTCCCACGCCGGTGTCGGTGATCGAGATGCGGATGCGGCTGCCGTCGGGCGCTCGCGGATCCCTCGACTCGGCCACCTCGACGCGCACGCCGCCCGAGGTGGTGAACTTGATCGCGTTGTCGAGCAGGTTGTTCAGGATCTGCGTGATGCGGAACGGATCGCCCAGCAGCACCGGGTGGCCGACGTGGAAGCGGGCCTCGAAGCGCAGCCCGCGCGATTCGGCCAGCGCCTTGAACGGCACGCAGGCATCGTGCAGCTGCTCCTCCAGGTCGAACGGCAGGCTCTCGAGCTCGAGCCGTCCGGCCTCGATCTTCGACAGGTCGAGGATGTCGTTGAGCAGGTTGCGCAGCAGCCGGGCGCTCGACCGCATCACGTCGATGTATTCGCGCTGGTCGGGCGTCGGCGACGAGCGCGTCAGCAGGTCCAGCATGCCGGCGATGCCGTTCAGTGGCGTGCGGATCTCGTGGCTCATGTTGGCCAGGAAGCGCGACTTCACCTGCGCCGACTGCTGCGCCTCGGCGAGCGCCGCCTCCAGCGCGCGCGCATCGCGCAGCTCCTGCGTCATGTCGCGCAGGAACAGGCACATCTTCGGGCCGTGCGGCAGCTTCATCAGTTCGCCGTACAGCCGCACCGTGGCGGCGGTGCCGTCGGCGCACAGGATGCTGCGGTCGAGCATCAGCCGCGTGCGCTGGCCGGCGCCGTGCGCCGCGAAGTCGAGCATCGTGCGCATGAAGTCGTAGCGCTCGCCCGGCGGGATGATGCGGTCGAGCCGGCCACCGACGAGCTGCTCGCCGCGCCAGCCGAACTGGCGCTGCATCGCCTCGTTGCAGATGCGCACGGTGCCGGTCACGTCGTACACCAGCACCGCCTCGGGCATCGCGTCGATCACGCGGCCGAGCGTGCGCAGCGCCTGCTCCTTCGCGCGCAACTGGTGGGTGCGCTGCGCGACCACCTCGGACAGCGCATGCGCGAGCGCGCGCAGCTCGCGCGAGCCGACCGCCCGCTCGGGCGGCGCCTGCGCCGGCGCCTCGAGGTGGGTCGCGCGCTCGCGCGCCCAGCCGACCAGGCGCTCCAGCCCGCGCGCATGGCGGCGCATCAGCAGCCCGAACACCATGCCGCCGGACAGCGAGATCGCGACGAACAGCACGCCCAGCACGCCCACCACGTAGCGCACCGTGGTGTCGGCCGGACGCAGGCTGACGGTGGCGGTGAGCAGGCCGTCGCCGCGCGGCAGCGGCACCCAGCTGCGCAGGTGCGTGCCGTCGACCATGCGCCAGCCGGGGCGCAGCGCCGCACCGGACGCGGTGTCGAGCGGCAGCGCCGGCGGGTCGCCATCACTGCGCACGACGCGGGTCTCGCCCTGCGCCGACAGCACGACGGCGTTGAGGTAGGTCGGCGCTTCGAGGTGGTTCTGCAGGCTTTGCCGCTGGGCCGCCGCCTCGAACTCGCTGCGCGGCAGGCCGCCGAGGTCGAGCGCCAGCCCGCGCAGGCGGCTCAGGCTGATCTCGCCGGCCACCTGGTGCATCGCCGATTCGACATAGCCGAACGACACGACGCCCAGCACGACGAGCACGGCCGCGAGCGTGGCGGCGTGGATCACCAGCACCTGCGTCGCGAAGCCGCGCCGGCGAAACCAGTCGACGAACCGCGCCGCGGGTGGGCGGCGCGGTTGCACCAGAGTGTCCATGATGGGTCAGATTAGAGTCATCGGCGTCGTCTTTGCAAAGGGCTCGGCCATCTCGAAGTACTGCTTGATCGTGAGAAGTTGGTCGGAAGCATCGGTCAATGCGCTGACGATGGCCGGGTCGAAGTGCGTGCCGGCCTGCGCGCCGATCTCGCGGATCGCGAGGTGCAGCGGCCAGGCCGCCTTGTAGGGCCGCTCGCTGCTCAGCGCATCCAGCACGTCGGCCACCGCGACCAGACGACCCGACAGCGGGATCTCGTGGCCGCGCAGCCCCTGCGGGTAGCCGMTGCCGTCGAAACGCTCGTGGTGCGACAGCGAGATCTCGGCGCCGAGCCGGATCACCGCCGACGACGAGTCGCGCAGCAGCTCGAAGCCGAGCGTCGGGTGCCTGCGCATCAGCGTGCGTTCCTCGTCGTTCAGGCTGCCGCACTTCTGCAGCACCGCGTCGGGCACGCCGACCTTGCCGATGTCGTGCAGCGGCGCGGCGGCCACCAGCATCTGCGCCTGGGTCAGGCTGAGCCCGTAGCGGCGGCCGATGACGGCCGCGTAGTAGGCCATGCGCTCGGTGTGCTGCCCGGTGTTGCGGTCGCGCAGCGACGCGATGCGCGACAGGTGGCGCAGCGTCGACTCGTCATCGTCGGTGAGCTCCGCCTTCTGCTCGTACTGCGCGAGCAGGCCCCAGCCGCCATGCGATGCCGGCCCCTCGCGGCCGGCATCGGCCTGCAGCACGCGGTCGAGCACCGGCGCCGCCAGCAACGGTGCGGCCATCTCGAACGGCGCCTGCGCGCCGCTCAGCAGGCTCCTGACGCGGCCCAGCAACTCCTCGCCGGTCAGGTCCTTGGACAGCACGTCGTTCGCCCCGGCCTCCATCGCGCGCGGCCGCAGGGCCTCCAGCGACTGGCCGGTGAACATCACGATCGGCAGCTTGCGCGCCGGCGGGTAGTGGCGCAGCGCCTCGATGAAGCGGATGCCATCGATCTGCGGCATGCCGTAGTCGACCAGCACCAGGTCCGGCAGCCGGTAGTGGCAGGCCTGCAGCGCCGGCCAGGCACTGCGGAACACCGTGACGTTGCGGAAGCCCCGCGTGTTCAACAGCTTCTGCATGCGGACACCGACGACCGGGTTGTCGTCGACGACGCAGATGCGTGGCACGAAGGGCGCGAAAGGAAGGGTGCGTGGCGTGTTCATGCGATCAGTCTGGCAGAAAGATCGACAAAAATCGATTGCGGTTTTTGTGATTTATTTGCCTCCAACACGCCAAACCACCCCCTCATTCAGGGGGGGTGCTCCTCACAACTGGGGACGGAAATCTACCATGGCAAACATCGGGATTGCGAGGGCTTGCATGATGCATTCGACTTAATCACAATAATCACCGCAAACACCACTTTCACAACGGAGATGCATTCATGAAGAACATCCTGATCGCCGCCCTGCTCGGGCTTGGACTGGCGGCCCATGGCAGCGCATTCGCGGGCAGTGACGCGAAGAGCTTCAACGTCTCGGTCAGCCTGACGCCGGCCTGCCTGCTCAGCGCCGTCGCCCCGGTCTTCTTTACCTACACCGGCATGCAGGCCACGGCTGCCGTCGTTAACGGCGGCAGCTTCACGATCCAGTGCACCGAAAACCTGCCGTACAGCTTCTCGCTGGACGCCGACGTTGGAGGCTCCCCGGGGACGTACGTAGACTCGGTCACGCAGCTCAACTACACGCTGACCGCGCCGTCCAACGGCGCCGGCGACAAGCAGAGCCACTCGCTGTCGCTGAACCCGACGATGCCCGCCAACCAGCCAGGCTCCTGCCCGGCGGGGAATGTCTGCAACAACGGCGCAGGCACCCTCCGCACGCTGACGGTCACCTACTGAGCACGGCGAGGCCATGCATGCCCACCCGCGGGTCGGATCGCTGCGCCGCCGGCACGGCCGCGCGCCGCATTGGCACGTGCTGGGCGGCGTGTGCGCCGCGCTGGCCGGCGGCACCACGTTGCCTGCGCGCGCCGGCTCCGCCGAGGCCAGCTTCGCGGTCCACATCGCACTGACGCTGCCGGCCGGCTGCAGCAGCAGCATCGAGCGCTCTGCCGGCGGCGCGCGCGTCACGCTCACCTGTGGCGCCAACCTGTTCGTCAACGTGCGGCCGGTCATCGTGTCGGCGGCAGGGAGCGGGTCGGCCGGCTCGGCGCACGGCGCGGCCACTCCATCAGGCGGCCCCGCCCCCTCGGCCGATGGCGCGGCCGAGACCGTGTCCTGGGTGCTGTCGCCCGACGGCACGCCCGACGCGGACGACGCGCTGCCGCAGCCGGTGCAGGTGGCCGCCGGCCGCGCGCTCCAGATGTGGATGATCTTCTGATGCGGCCGCCACGCGCGCCGGCCGCGCTGCTCGTGCTGTCGTTGCTCCTGTTCGCGCTGTGGGCCGTCCCCGCCGCCGCCGGCGTCTTCACGATCTCGCCGGTGCGGCTGCACATGGGTCCGCGCGACCGTGCCGTCGCGGTCGCCCTCGGCAACGACGGCGACTCGCCGCTGGTGCTGCAGGCCGAGCTGTTCCTGTGGCGCCAGGATGCGGCCGGCGCCGACGTGCTGACGCCCACCGACGACCTCGTGCTGGCGCCGCCGATCGTGAAGCTCGATCCCGGCACGCGCCAGGTGGTGCGGCTGGCGATGGTGGTGCCGCGCGACGCCACCCGGCAGCTCACCTACCGCCYGGTCATGCGCGAGGTGCCGGAGGCGCTGCCGCGGGCGCCCGGCGTCAGCGTGCCGGTCGCGCTGGCGATGAGCCTGCCGGTGTTCGTCACGCCGCCGGCGGCGCGGCGCGACCTCGCCTGCACGCTGCAGCGCGACGGCGCGCAACTGCTCGCGCAGTGCGAGAACCGCGGCAGCGCCTACGCACAGGTGCGCGAACTGCGCCTGTCGCGCGCCGGCCAGCCGCTCGCGCACTTCAACGGAGGCGCCTATGTGCTGCCGGGAGCCAGCCGCCCGATCGCGTTGCAGTCCGAACCCGACGTGGCGCCCGGACCGGCGCAGCTCGCGCTGCTGTTCGACGACGGCACGCGCCGCACCGACGAACTGGCGCTGCCGTGAGGCCGCGGCCCCGATGGACCGGCACGCGGTGCTGCGCCGGTCGGCCCGGCTCGCCTGGGTGGCCGGCGCCGTGACGGCGTGCGTGCTGCCGTCGCTCGCGCCACACCACGCGTTGGCAGAAGCGATCGATGCGGGCGTGGAGCGCGTGCCCGGCGAGCGGCTGATGCCGCTGGAGGTGCGCGTCAACCAGCAGCCGGGCGGCGGGTGGCTGCTGATGGAGCGCGCCGGCGTGCTGTTCGCCCCCGCGATCGCGTTCGACGAATGGCGGCTGAACCGGCCCGAGTTGCCGCCGCTGCGCGTGCGCGGGCAATCGTGGTACCCGCTGTCGGCACTCCCGGGGTTCGCAGCGCGCTTTCACCCCGCCGCGCAATCGGTGGACCTCGAGTTCGCGCCGCAGGCCTTCGCGGCGACGCGCCTCACGCAACCGGTGCCGAAGCGGCCCACGGTGTCGAAGGCCGAGCCGGCCCTCGCGCTGAACTACGACCTGAGCCTGACCCGCTCGGCGGCGCGCGGCGCGATGGCGCAGCAGGACCTGGGTGCGCTGGTGGAGGCCGCCGTGTCGGGCGACGCCGGCGTGCTGTCGTCCAGCTACGCCGGGCGCAACCTCGCGGTGCGCGGCTTCGATGCCGCGCCGCGCTGGCAGCGCCTGGAAACGAGCTTCACGCGCGACTTCCCCGAGCCGCGCATCAGCCTGCGGCTGGGCGACCTCGCCACGCATGCCGGCGCGATCGGCCGGCCGGTGTTCTTCGGCGGCGTGCAGCTGTCGCGCAACTTCGCGCTGGAACCCGGCTTCGTCAGCCGGCCGATCCCGTCGCTGGCCGGCACCTCCAGCGCGCCCAGCACGCTGGAGCTGTACATCAACGACGTGCTGCGCCAGACCGGCAACCTGCCGGCCGGCCCGTTCACGATCAACGAACTGCCGCTGCCCGACAGCACCGGACAGGTCCGCATGGTGGTGCGCGACATCCTGGGCCGCGAGACGGTCGTCGAGCAGAGCTTCCTGTCGAGCAACGCGCTGCTGGCGGCCGGGCTGAGCGACTGGAGCGTGGAGGCCGGCGAGCTCCGGCGCAACCTCGGCCTGCCCGATGCGCGCTACGCCACCCGCTTCGGCGCCGGGCTGTATCGCCTGGGCCTGAGCCCCGACTGGACCGGCGAGCTGCGGACCGGCCTCTCCCGGCCGCAGCAGGAGGCGAGCATCGCGCTCAACCATGCCCACACGCCGTGGCCGGTGCTGGTGCAGGCCGGTCTCTCGGGCAGCCGCAGCGCACTCGGGTACGGGGCCGGCTGGCTGCTGAGCCTCGAGCGCGCCGGCGTCGCGAGCGGCTGGCTGCTGCGCACCGAAGGCAACAGCGCCGCCTGGCGCGGGCTGGGCCAGGACCTGCAGACGCCGCCGACGCGCCGCCAGACGACGCTCAGCCACCGCTTGAACGCCGGGGGCTGGGGCAGCCTCGGGCTGAGCGTCGCGCAGACGGTGGCCGGCGACGGCAGCCGCTACCTCGCGGCCACCGCCGGGCAAAGCGTGCGCGTGGGCTACCGCAGCACGCTCAGCCTGGGCGTCACGCGGCTCACCGGCAGCACCGCCGGCACGCGGCTGACGGCCACGCTGTTCGTGCCGCTCGGGCCGCGCAGCGTGCTCAGCGCGACGGCGGCGCACACGCGGCACGGCGACTCCGACACCACGGTCGGCCTCAGCGCCTCGCCGGACGAACCCGATGGCTGGGCCTGGCGCCTGCTGGCCGGCGAACGCAGCAGCGCCGGCCAGGCCGAGGCCGGGCTGTACCGCGACGGCCCGCGCGGCAGCCTCGCGCTGGACCTCGGCCAGACGCGCGAGCTGCAGACGCTGCGCCTGGGCGCGCAAGGGGCCTGGGTGGCGGTCGACGGCGCACTGTTCGCCACGMGGCGCAGCGGCCCCGCGATGGCGCTGGTGGAGGTGCCCGGCCAGGCCGGCGTCGGCGTCAGCCTGCTCGGGCAGGTCGCGGCCCGCACCGGCAGCGACGGTCGGGCGCTGCTGCCGCAGTTGCTGCCCTACCAGGCGAACGCGGTGCGGCTCGACCCGTCGGACCTGCCGATCGGCGCCGAGCTCGATTCGGTGGAGATGTCGGCCGTGCCGGCGGCACGCAGCGTGGTGAAGCTGCGCTTCCCGGTGCGCAGCGGGCGCGCGGCCCTGATCCGCGTGCGGCTGGCGGATGGTGCGCCGGCACCGCCGGGCGCCGAGGTCGGCATCGTCGGCGATCCGCAGGTGTTCTACATGGCGCGCCGCGGCGAGGTCTTCGTGACCGGCCTCGCGCCGGTGGCCACGCTGGTGCTGCGCTGGCGCGGGCAGTCGTGCGCGCTGGCGGTGCGGCTGCCGCCGGACGACGGCAACGACATCACGCGCCTCGGCCCGTTGACCTGCGCCGGGGTGTCGCCGTGATTCCGGGCCGGCTCGCCTGCGCCGTGGCACTTCTTGCGGTGCCGGCGTCAGTGGTGGGTGCCGTCAGTTGCGGGCTGACGGTGACCTCGCCGTCGGGTAGCGTGGCGGCGCCCGGCGCGCTGACGCTGGGCGGCACGCTGACCGTGCAGTGCACGAAGGCGGCCGACAGCCCGCTGACGAGCGCCTCGTTCAGCGCCACCGTGGGCTCGACCCGCGCGCTGGCCGCCGAGGACAGTGCCGGGCGCAACATCGGCTACGGCCTGTGGCAGGACGCCGCCGCGCGCACCCCGTGGGGCAGCACCGCGCCGTACGCGATCAGCGGCAGCGTGGTCTTTGCCGGCAGCCCGATGGCGAGCACGCAATTGCCGTTCTACCTGGTGGCGCCCGCGCGGGCGCGCCGGCCGGCGGCCGGCAGCTACCGCGACACGCTGCTCGTCACGCTGGCCTACCACGCGGAGGGCAGCGCGGCCATGGCCCGTGTCAGCACCGGAGCCGGTACCGGCTCCGGCAGCACCACCACCGGCGGTGTCACGCTCGACGTCCCGCCGGCCTGCACCCTGTCGATACCGAGCGCCGTAACGCTGGACTACGTCGCCTTCCAGCCGGAGCCGGCCATCGCCACCAACAGCTTCACCGCAGACTGCAACACCGATTACACGCTGGCGCTGGACAGCGGTGGCGACACGCTGCTCGGCCTGCCCTACACGCTGACGCTGGATGCCGTGTCCGGCACCTGGAACGGCCAGGTGCACGAGCACCACGTCACCGGCCGCATCGCGGCCGGACTGGCCGGCGCCTGTGCGGCAGCGCCCTGCCAGGCGGCCCGGGTTCACGTGCTGACGATCAGCTATTGAGCGACGGGCGAACCACCAGCAAGCGGCGGACCGGTTGAACGGTTGAACGGCCCGCTCCAGCGGAGGGCCGGGAGGGCGGGACGGCCGCCCGACTCCGATACCCTTGCCCGCTGGCGAGGACCCCCCATGTCGACTCTTCTCAGATCGGCCCGAGACAGGGCTGACGGATCCGGCAGTACCGATATTCCCAAGGCACGCAGCCGCCCCCGCATCGGTGCGGCGGCGCCGCCGCGCATTGCGCTGGTCTGCGTGCTGCTCGCGCTGCTGCTGCTGGCGCTGGATTTCAAGGTCGGCCAGCGGGTCGCGGCGCTGTACGGCCCCACCGCCCTGGCGCTGCGCCCCGACGGCACGCAGGCCTGGCTGGCCGTCGACGACGAGATCTGGTCGTTCGATGCCAAGGGGCACCGCGGCACGCGCGCCACGCTGGCGGAGATCGGCCTGCCGGGCCGCGTCTACAGCCTCGACTGGCACCCGGCCGCCGGGCTGCTGGCGCTGCGGCTCGACAACGAGCCGACCCTCCACCTGCTCGACCCCGCCACGCTGCGGCCGTCCAGCACCATCACGCTGCAATGGCCGCCCGAGCTGGCGGAGCATGCGAGCCGGGCGGTGCACCTGGCGTTCGCCGGCGACGGGCGCATCGCGGCCTCGACCGGCGGCGGCCACGCGGTGGCGCTGTTCGACCGCGACGGCCGCTTCCTCGCGCGCACCGTGCTCGGGATGTACCGCTTCACGAACGGCCTGTGGTGGAACGGCGACGCGCTGTGGACCACCGACACCAACGGCCTGCAGCTGAAGCGGCTGGACGGCCGCACGCTCGCGCTGCAGCAGGCGGTGGACGTGCCGGCGCCGCGCGGCACCCGCTACCTGGGCCTCGCGCGGCCGCACCCGCCGCAAGCCACCGAAGGCAATGAACCGCTGCCGCTGGCCACCGTGATCCGCTTCGGCAACGACCGCATCGTCGGCGTGGTGGCCGACATCCTGCCCGGCGGCGGCGAGCTGCTGTTCTCGCAGACCGAGCGCATGGAACCGCGCGACCTCGGCTGGCTCGGACGCGACCTGCTGGTGGTCGACGGCCAGAGCCGCACGGTGCTGCGCTGGAGCGCGGCACACGAGCCGCTGCCGCCGTTCGGCGATGCCGACAGCCGGCGCGACCTGCAGGAGGCGGCGCAGCTGCAGCAGCGGCTGAAGTGGCTGCACCAGGCCCTGGTCGCCCTGGCCGTCGGCGGCGTGGTCGCCGCGATCACGCTGGTGTGGCATGCGCGCAGCGGCAGCCGCTCGCGGCGCCGCGTCGCGGCCACGCCGCACTGGTGGGCCGTGCTCGCCTCGGCGCTGTTGCCGGGGCTCGGCCAGTGGATGCGCGGACGCAATCCGATGGCGCTCGCCTGGTTCCTCGTGTGGTCGGTCTACACGCTGTCGATCAGCGTGCCGGTGCTGTGGAACCTGCTCGGGCCGCGCAGCGACGTGTCGGTGCAGTACGCCGCCGACGTGCTGGCGGTGCAGCTGCTGATCACCGCGTTCGCGGCGCTGGAGGCGGCGCGGCGCTGAGGGGCTGGCCCGTTCGGCCGTCCCGGCGTCCACCATCTGGAGGATGACGGGCGCGCCGGCCCGGCGCACCGTGCCCTGTCCGTGTCAACCGGGAGAGCAGCATGCGCGTGCGCAGCGAGAACGGCGGCCTGGCCGCGATGGCCGTGGCCGGCACCTACGTGGTGTTGCTGGGCTGGGACATGCCCGAGGCGGCGATGCTGGCGCAAGGCGTGCTGGGCTTCGCGGTGCGGCGGCTGCGCGAGCGCGACGGCGAGCGCATCTGGCTGTCGGGCATGAAGACCTTCGAGCAAGTGGAACCGTACCCGGTGCCCGGCGAGCCGGTGACGAGCTTCCTGCACCCGCTGCAGACCTTCCAGTGGGCGGACTACAGCGCCTCGCCCGACGAGCGCTACGTCTACACGATCGTCGCGATGAGCGGCAGCCCGGGCGCGCTGGTGCGTGGGCCCGAGGTCGACCTGGCGGTGGCGACCGAGCGCGTCGACCAGGGCAGGCATTCGGTCTTCTTCAACCGCGGCGCGGTCGCCTCGCAGGAGTACGCGCGGCGCTTCCAGAACCGGCGGCCGGACGACGTGGGGCCGTCGGCGTTCAACTGGCTGTCGCGCGGGCTGGTCGAAGGCCTCGAGAACTTCATCGCCCAGGCCGCGGCGGGCGACGAACTGCTGGGCGCGTTCTTCGAGTTCAAGAGCCCCCGCATCTACACCGCGCTGAAGGCTGCGAAAGCGCGCGGCGCGGTCGTCTCGGTGCTCTACGACGGCGACAGCCAGGGCGAGGGCAACGAAAAGGCGCTCGAAGGCCAGGGCATGGACGGCATGGTCAAGTCGCGCGAGCACTCGGGCGGGTTCGCACACAACAAGTTCCTGGTGCTGCGGCAGGCGGGCGTGCCGAAGCAGGTCTGGACCGGCTCCACCAACCTGAGCGTGAACGGCATGTTCGGCCACTCGAACAATGCGCACATCGTGCGCGACGACGCGATCGCGGCCCGCTACCACCAGTACTGGCTGCTGCTCGACCGTGACGAGACGCGCAAGCCGACCGCGACCCAGGACGAAGCCCTGTCGCCGCTGCCGGCCGACGGCTCGCCGCTGGACGCGCTGTTCTCGCCGCGGCTCGGCCTGGAGGCGCTCGACTGGTACGCGGGCCTGGCGGCCGGCGCGCAGCGCGGCGTGTTCATGACCTTCGCGTTCGGCATGAACAGCCGCTTCGTGCCGTCGTACGACACGACCGACAGCGTGCTGCGCTTCGCGCTGATGGAGAAGAAGGGCACCGGCAAGACCTACCAGGCGCAGGTCGCCGAGATCGACCGCATCCGCCGGCATCCGAACGTGACGGTGGCCGTGGGCCACCGCGTCGAGCTGAACCTGTTCGACCGCTGGCTGGCCGAGCTCGACCGCATCGCCGACGAGGCGCACGTGCTGTACGTGCACACGAAGTACATGCTGGTGGACCCGCTCGGCGACACGCCGACCGTGGTGGTGGGCTCGGCCAACTTCTCGGCGGCGTCGACCACCGACAACGACGAGAACATGCTGGTGATCCGCGGCGACACCGCGGTGGCCGACGTCTACCTCGGCGAGTTCATGCGGCTGTTCTCGCACTACGCGTTCCGCGAGTCGCTGCAGTTCAAGGACGCGACCTCGCCGGCGAATGCCTTGCTGCGCAAGTACCTGGTGCCGTCGCCGGCCTGGATCCACGGCGGCGGTGGCGCGGGGGCGAGCTACTTCAAGGCGGGGTCGGACCGGGCGTTGCGGCGGCTTTATTTCTCGGGGCAGTAGGCACGGCCGCTCTCGCCAGTTTTGAGAAGCGGCGGGATTGTCGGTAGAGTGCCGGGATGACCCACATCCGGAAGCTCACCGTCAAGGGCTACAAGTCGATTGCGAAGCTCGAGAACTTCGAGCTTCGCCCGCTGAACGTGCTGATCGGGGCGAATGGCGCCGGCAAGAGCAACTTCATCGGGCTGTTCCGCTTCCTGGCATCGGTGGCCGGCGACAACTTCCCTGTCGACGTGCAGAAATGGGGCGGACCAGAGGCCTTGCTGCATTACGGCAGCAAGGCGACGCCACGGATGGACCTGTCAATCGAGTTCTCGGCCAGCACGGGTTTCACCGGCGAGTACGAGAACGGATATCGCATCTCGCTCGAAGCCACGCAGGACAACCGGCTGATCTTCGTGCGCGAGGAGCCGACGGTGCGCGGCCAGGGTTATGCCCTGCCGAAGGCCTATTCGCTTGGAGCCGGACACGACACGGCGAAGATCCGCACCGACAAAGACAGCCCGAGCGCCACCGTCAGCCGCTATGTGCTCGACAAGCTCCAGATCTGGCGGCAGTACCACTTTCATGACACCGGCGACACGGCGGCGGTCAAGCGCGTCCATGCCGTCAGCGACAACCTTCGCTTGAAGCCGGATGCGGCCAACCTGGCCGCCTATCTGCGCAAGCTCAAGACCACGCCGAGCTACGAAAGCAGCTACGACCGGATCGTCGAAACGATTCGCCGGGTGGCTCCGTTCTTCGGCGACTTCGTGTTCCGCGACGAGGCCACCGAGTTCATCGAGCTGGAGTGGACCGAACGCGGGCGGCCCGACACGCCCTGGAAAGCCCACGTGCTGTCGGACGGAACGCTGCGCTTCATCTGCCTGACCACGCTGCTGCTGCAGCCTCGCGGCCTGCTGCCCGATACTGTCCTGATCGACGAACCCGAACTGGGGCTGCACCCTTTCGYGATCAATCTGCTGGCCGACATGCTGCAGGAAGCCGCCGAAAGCCGGCAGGTGATCGTCTCCACGCAGTCGGTGGAGTTGCTCAGCGCATTCCAACCCGAGGACGTGATCGTGGTTCAACGTGAAGAGGATGCGTCGACCTTCCGGCGCCTCGATGCCGCCGAACTGACAGACTGGCTGGCCGACGACTACAGCCTGGGCGACCTGTGGAAGCGCAACATCCTGGGCGGAAGGCCTGGCCGATGAGGCGCGTCTGCGTGGTCTGCGAAGGCCAGACCGAAGAAGAGTTCATCCTGCAGGTGTTGGCCCCGGCCTTCTACGACCTCGACCTGAACCTGGTTCCGGAAATGATCGAAACCTCGCCGGGCCACAAAGGCGGTGCGTTGAGCTACGACCGGGTCAGGCGCCACTTGCGCAACACGCTGCGCCAGAACAGCGCGCCGGTGGTCACGACGCTGTTCGACCTCTACCGGCTCGACAACGGGTTTCCAGGCATCGCCGCCTCGCAGGGCCTGTCCGACCTGTCGCAACGCCTGACGGCCGTGAAGCAGGCCCTTCATGCGGACATCGTGGCCGTTGCCGCATGCGAGCCCGGCCGCTTCATCCCCTACATCCAGCCCCACGAATTCGAGGCCCTGCTCTTCAGCGACGTCGAGAAGCTGGTCGCGGTCGAGCCGGCGTGGCGCAGTGCATCCGCCGCGCTGTCCGCCGCACGTGCTGCCGCCGCATCACCCGAGCACATCAACGACCAGCCCGACACCAAGCCCGCCGCACGCCTGGAGCGGGCGCTGAGCAACCCGGGCTACCGGAAGCGGCGGCACGGCCCCGTCGCCGCACTGAAGATCGGATTGCCGGCAATGGAGGCGGAGTGCGCGTTCTTCGCCGGCTGGCTGGCGCAGATACGGTCCTTGGCGCCGCGTTGACGCCTGTCGAGCATCTCAAATCGACATCCGGTCCCGCACGCCCTCGGCTTCCATGTCCTTCCCGCGCCCGCGCTGGATGACCTCGCCGCGTTCCATCACGAGGTACTGGTCGGCGAGTTCGGCCGCGAAGTCGTAGTACTGCTCGACCAGCACGATGGCCATCGTCTTCCGGTCGGCCAGCATGCGGATCACGCGGCCGATGTCCTTGATGATGCTGGGCTGGATGCCTTCGGTCGGCTCGTCGAGGATCAGCAGCTTCGGCCCGGCCGCCAGCGCCCGCGCGATCGCCAGCTGCTGCTGCTGCCCGCCCGAGAGATCGCCGCCGCGGCGGTGGATCATCTGCTTGAGCACCGGGAACAGCTCGAACAGCTCGGCCGGCACCGGCGTTGCGCCGCTCTTGTACGCGAGGCCCATGCGCAGGTTCTCGTCGACCGTCAGCCGGCCGAAGATCTCGCGGCCCTGCGGCACGTAGCCCACGCCCTTGCGCACCCGCTCGTACGGCGTGTCGTGCGTGATGTCCTGGCCGTCGAGCTGGATGCCGCCGGTCTTCACCGGCACCACGCCCATCAGGCTCTTCAGCAGCGTCGTCTTGCCCACGCCGTTGCGCCCGAGCACCACGGTCACCTCGCCGAGCTTCGCCTCGAAGCCGAGGTTGCGCAGGATGTGCGAGCCCCCGTAGTACTGGTTGATGCCTTCGACTTTCAACATGATTCAGCGGCCCAGGTAGACCTCGACGACCTTGTCGTTGGATTGGACTTCCGACAGCAGCCCTTCGGCCAGCACGCTGCCCTCGTGCAGCACCGTCACCTTCTTGCCGTTGCGCCCGTTCTGCGTCAGCTCGCCGATGAACTTCATGTCGTGCTCGACCACCACCAGCGAGTGGCTGCCTTCGAGCGACAGGAACAGCTCGGCGGTGCGCTCGGTCTCTTCGTCGGTCATGCCGGCCACCGGCTCGTCGAGCAGCAGCAGCTTCGGGTCCTGCATCAGCAGCATGCCGATCTCCAGCCACTGCTTCTGGCCGTGCGACAGCAGCCCGGCGACGCGCTGCGCGCCGTCCTTCAGGTGGATCAGCGCCAGCATCGCGCCGATGCGGTCGAGCTGCTCGCCGTTCAGCCGGAAGAACATCGACGAGCGCACGCCGCGGTCGGCCTTCAGCGCGAGCTCCAGGTTCTCGAACACCGTCAGCTGCTCGAACACCGTCGGCTTCTGGAACTTGCGGCCGATACCGATCGACGCGATCTCGTTCTCGCGCAGCCGCAGCAGGTCGATGGTCGAGCCGAAGAAGGCCTTGCCCGCATCGGGCCGCGTCTTGCCGGTGATCACGTCCATCATCGTCGTCTTGCCGGCGCCGTTCGGGCCGATGATGCAGCGCAGCTCGCCGGCGCTGATGCTCAGCGAGAGCGCGTTCAGCGCCTTGAAGCCGTCGAAGCTGACTGTGATGTCGTCCAGGTACAGGATCGCGCCGTGCCGGGTGTCGAGCACGCCTTCCTCGACCACGCGGCCGTAGCTGGCTTCGCGCCCGCCCGAGGTGCCGGGGCCGCCCTGCTGCCGGTTCGCCAGCGCCTCGCGCACGCGTGCGCCGGCCTCCATCAGCTCGGGCGTCATGCCTTCACCTCGCTCTTGTCCTTGCCGCCCAGCTTGCGCGCCAGCCCGACGATGCCTTGCGGCAGGAACAGCGTCACCGCGATGAACAGCGCGCCGAGGAAATACAGCCAGAACTCCGGGAACGCTTGCGTAAACCAACTTTTGGCGCCGTTGACGAAGAAGGCGCCCAAGATCGGCCCGACCAGCGTGCCGCGCCCGCCCACCGCCGCCCAGATCGCGATCTCGATGCTCGCCGCCGGCGACATCTCGCCCGGGTTGATGATGCCCACCTGCGGCACGTACAGCGCGCCCGCGATGCCGCACATCACCGCCGAGATCACCCAGATGCAGAGCTTGTAGCGCAGCGGGTCGTAGCCGGTGAACATCACGCGGCTCTCGGCGTCGCGGATCGCCTGCAGCACGCGGCCGAACTTGCTGCCCACCAGCCAGCGGGCGAGCAGGAAGAAGCCGATCAGCGCCAGGCCGCTCAGCACGAACAGCGTCATCCGCATCGACGGCGTCGCGATCGGGTGGCCGAGGATGCGCTTGAAGTCGGTGAAGCCGTTGTTGCCGCCGAAGCCGGTCTCGTTGCGGAAGTACAGCAGCATCGCCGCGTACGTCATCGCCTGCGTGATGATCGAGAAGTACACGCCCTTGATGCGCGAACGGAACGCGAAGAAGCCGAACACGAACGCGAGCAGCCCCGGCACCAGCACGATCAGCAGCAGCGTCGCGACGAAGCTGTCGCTGAGCGCCCAGTGCCACGGCAGCGTCTTCCAGTCGAGGAACACCATGAAGTCGGGCAGGTCGGACTGGTAGTTGCCGTCGCGCCCGATCTGGCGCATCAGGTACATGCCCATCGCGTAGCCGCCGAGCGCGAAGAACACGCCGTGGCCGAGCGACAGGATGCCGGTGTAGCCCCAGATCAGGTCCATCGCGAGCGCGCAGATCGCGTAGCACATGATCTTGCCGACCAGGCTGATCGCGTAGTCGCTCAGGTGCAGCGCACTGCCTGCAGGCACCGCCAGGTTCAGTACCGGGGCGACGACGACCACCGCGACCAGCGCGATGAAGACGCCGCTCCAGGCCTTCATCGACAGCAGCGAGGTCGCAGGCCCGATCGGCCGCGGCGGGGTGGGAAGGATTGCGCTCATGCTTCGGCACTCCGGCCTTTCATCGCGAAGATGCCTTGCGGCCGCTTCTGGATGAAGATGACGATGAAGACCAGCACCATGATCTTCGCGAGCACGGCGCCCTGCCAGCCTTCGAGCAGCTTGTTGAGCACGCCCAGGCCGAGCGCCGCGTAGACGGTGCCCGCCAGCTGGCCGACGCCGCCGAGCACCACGACCATGAACGAATCGACGATGTAGCCCTGGCCGAGATCGGGGCCCACATTGCCGATCTGCGACAGCGCGCAGCCGGCGAGGCCCGCGATGCCGGAGCCGAGCGCGAACGCATAGGTGTCCACGCGCGCGGTGTCGACGCCCATGCAGGCGGCCATGCGGCGGTTCTGCGTGACGCCGCGCACGAACAGCCCGAGCCGCGTGCGCGAGATCAGCAAGGCCACGCCGCCCAGCACCAGCACCGCGAAGATCACGATGGCGATGCGGTTGAAGGGCAGCGTCAGGTTGCTGAGCACGTCGACGCCGCCGGACAGCCACGACGGGTTCTCGACCTGCACGTTCTGCGCGCCGAACAGCGAGCGCACGCCCTGCATCAGCACCAGGCTGATGCCCCAGGTGGCGAGCAGCGTCTCGAGCGGGCGGCCGTACAGCCAGCGGATCACGCTGCGCTCGAGCACCGCGCCGACCAGCGCGGCCGCGAGGAACGAGGCCGGGATCGCGACGATCACGTAGGCATCGAACATTCCCGGCAGGTGGGCCCTGAAGAAGTTCTGCACCACGTAGGTGGCGTACGCGCCGATCATCATCAGCTCGCCGTGCGCCATGTTGATCACGCCCATCAGCCCGTAGGTGATGGCGAGACCCAGCGCGACCAGCAGCAGGATGCTGCCGAGGCTGACGCCGGTGAACAGCACGCCGAGCCGCTCGCCCCAGGCGAGGCGCGCGTTGATCGCATCGAGCGCGATGCCGAGCTGGCTGCGGATGTCGACCTCGCTCTCGCCGCCTTCGGCCGCGGGTTTCAGGCGTTCGAGGACCAGGGTCTTGGTGGCCGGCGTCAGGCTGCCGGCGAGCGCGCGGGCGGCTTCCATGCGCTTGCCGGCATCGGTCGACGACACCAGGATCGCGGCACGCACCTGGGTCAGTTGCTCCTTCAGCGACGCATCGGCCTCGGCCGCGAGCGCCTTCTCGATCAGCGGCAGGCGGCCTTCGTCGGCCTCTTCCTTCAGCGCCTTGATCGCGGCGCGGCGCTCGCCTACATCGTGCGAGAAAAGCTTCAGCGCCGCGAGAGCGCCCTCGAGCTCGCGGCGCATCTGGTTGCTGTTGATCACGTCTTCGGCGCCGTCGGGCAGCTTCGCGTCGGCACCGGTTGAGGCGTCGTTCGCCTTGTCGCCGTGCACGACGAACACCTTGTCGCCGGCCAGCTTCACCGCGTCGTCGAGCATCGCCTGCACGAAGGCGGCGAGGCYGTCATCGCCGCGCGCGAGCGAGGCCTGCAGCGCCGCGATGCGCTCTTCGTTCTCGCCCTTCGCGAGGGCCAGCACCTGCGGCGGCGTCAGCGCGTGGGCGACGGAGACCGACAGGCCGAGCAGCAGGGCGATCAACCAGCGTCGTGCGTGCATGGGAAGCATCGAGAGAAATCCGTCCTGCTCAATTCGACGAGGGCCACCCGATCGAAGGGTGGCCCGTTCTTCAGATCAGCGCTTCAGCCGATCACTTCTTTTCGGGTTCGTCCTTCTTCTTGTCGTTGCCTTCGATGTAGGGGCTCCACGGCTTGGCCTTGACCGGGGCCGGGGTCTTCCACACGACGTTGAACTGGCCGTCGGCCTTGACCTCGCCGATGAACACCGGCTTGTGCAGGTGGTGGTTCTTCGCGTCCATCGTCGACACGAAACCGCCCGGAGCCGGGAAGGTCTGGCCGGCCATGGCGGCGATGACCTTGTCGGTGTCGGTGCTGCCGGCCTTCTTGACGGCCTGCGCCCACATGTGGATGCCGATGTAGGTGGCTTCCATCGGGTCGTTGGTCAGCGGCTTGTCGGCGCCCGGCAGGTTCTTCGCCTTCGCGTACTCGGCCCACTGCTTCTTGAAGGCGTCGTTGGTCGGGTTCTTGATCGACATGAAGTAGTTCCATGCCGCGAGGTGGCCGACGAGCGGCTTGGTGTCGACGCCGCGCAGTTCCTCTTCGCCGACCGAGAACGCCACGACCGGCACGTCGGTCGCCTTCAGGCCCTGGTTGCCCAGTTCCTTGTAGAAGGGCACGTTGGAGTCGCCGTTGATGGTGGAGATGACGGCCGTCTTGCCGCCGGCCGAGAACTTCTTGACGTCGGCGACGATGGTCTGGTAGTCGCTGTGGCCGAACGGCGTGTACTT